>NZ_JAAOQS010000095.1:0-34714 GCF_011603105.1 Rhodococcus sp. A14
GCGCGGGGGCGGGCGACTCGGGGTTGGGCGGCGCCTCGGCCGACGTGGTGAGCCCGAAGTCCTGTTCGGTGAGCGGCGCGTCGGAACTACTGCCCGTGAGGAACGTCGCGAGCCAGAAGCCCAGCAGAGCCAGCACGATGATCGTGACGACCGCGAGGCCCACGAGCGCCGCGATCATCCGGTTGGACTTCTTCTTCTCCGCCTCCAGTGCTTCCGGGTCGGCGAGAGCGTGACCGGTCGTGCCGGGGCCCCGCTGCCCGAGCCGCAGCACGGGGATGAATTCGGTCTTGTCGTTGACGACGGACGCCTGGTCGAGAATGTGCTGCACGGTGGCCGCCGTGCGGATTCCCCCGTTCGGCTCGAGTGAGCGCAGCGCCACCGCGGAAATCTCGAACGGGACCTCAGGGCGGATCACCCGCGGTCCGATGGGCTGCCCGCTCGAGTCGCGGTCGGCCAGCCGCATACCGCCGACGGTGCCCGGACGGTGCGAACCCGACGGGTCCCCCGCGGGAGCGGACGGGTCACCCAGCGGCCAGCGCGCGGTGATGAGGGCGTAGAGCATGGCCCCCAGTCCGCGCACGTCGGAACTCGAGTCGGAGTCGGCGAGCGTTGCCGGGAACGCCAGCACGGCATCGCCGTTGATGCTGATACGGACGCGGTCGGGGTGGTCGATGGACAGTGCCCCGCCGGCGCGGTGTGCGGTCTCGGCGGCCGCGGCGAGCGCGCGGATGGCACTGGCAGCGCCGATCGGAGACGGCTTGGTGTCGGCCATCTCCCGCAGCGAGCGGCCCGGGGTCCACTCGGCGACGACGATGCCGCCCGAGCTACCGCGGACCACGTCGAGCACACGGGCGAGTCCGGGCGAGTTGATCCGGCCCAGTCGCAGGGTGCGCGACAGAATGGCTTGCGGGCCTTCGGGACCGGCCGAGGTGGAGCGCTGTTCGGCATCCACGAACGTCAGAGCCACCTCGCGGTCGAGCTTGACGTCCAGCGCCTGCCAGAACTGCAGTCCCCGCGAACCGCCGTGCGGTGTCAGAAGGCGGTACCGACCGCCCGCGACGGACGCGCCGGGAATGAGCTTGGGGCCACGAGGAGTACGACGAGGACCTGCGCCGGGCTCACGTCCGGGTGCCGGTGTGATCGGGATCACGCCGGTGTCGTAACTGAGATCCCGTGCGGGGGCCGCGCCCATGTGACGTGTGTCTCTGGGCGATTCGCCTGCGTCGTCGGCGGGAGTCTTCGTCTGCGCATCCGCAGGATCGCCGGTCTCCTTGCTCTGCCCCGTTTTCGGAGTGTCTGCGGAGCCCGAGGACGTGGCCGCGTCCTTTTTCTGCGGTGCGTCGGTGCCGGCCTGCTTGTCGGACTTCGCGGCGTCGGTGGAGGCCGACTCGGACGGGATCCGGGTGGTCGGGGCGTCGACGCCGTTGGGGGCGGCGGCCGAATCGCGTTCGGACGCTTGCACCGTAGAACCTCCGGCTCTCTTGCTGCCGGCCACGTCGTCGTCGCTCACCCTCACTCCTTCATTCTCGAATGCCCAACTCCGACCAGTACCGGGCGGCGATCCGACCCGCTCGTGTCCAGGGTACGGGAGTCCACCGGGTCGTTCGATACCACGCGGCTGTCCCCCGAAGTCGTGCGGTGTGGCGCGGACCACGGGAATCAGTTCTGTTTCGGCTTCTGCGAGCGGGTCGGCCTCCGGTTCCTGTGCGGCGCCGCGACCGTGCAGGGCGCGAACCTTGCGGGCGACGGCGACGGTGACGGACACGATTTCGGGGATCTTCGCGAACCAGAGGATCACGAAGGTGACGACGAGCATGAGGACACCGCTGATCATGACCCGGACCATCGAGCCCGGACCGCCGAACAGACTGGTGAGGCGGTCGAGCCCGAGGAGGCGGTCGGCGCCGAGCATGACGAGCGCACCCGCCATCGACGCGAGCACCACCACCCACACCGTCTTGCCGACGTTCGCCATCTGCAGGTTGCCGAGACTGCGGTGCAGCAGCCAGCCCCCGACGAGCGCGCCGGTGATGTAGCCGAGGCCGTTGGCCACGCCGAGCAGGATGACCACCTGGTCGTCGCTGGAGGCGATCATCGGGGTGAGCGCCGACAGCGCGATCTTCACCGCGGTGATGCCCAGGACGATCCACGTGGGGGTCCAGGCCTGCTCGCGGGCGTAGAACACGCGGAGCTGGATCAGCACCAGGGAATAGGGAATGAGCGTGAAGGCCGACCAGCTGACGGCCTGGCCGAGGCGTTCGGCGTCACCGGTCCCGAAGTTGCCGTACCCGTAGAGCGCCTGGCCGATCTCGGGGCCGGCGAACGTGAGGAACGTGATGATCGGGATGAGAGAGATCATCGTCAGCCGGGTGGCGACGGACAGATCGTCGACCACGGCGGGGGTGTCGTCGGCGGCAGCGTTGCGGCTGAGTCGCGGCATGATCGCCGTCAGCACCGTCACGCCGAGCACGCCGTACGGCAGCTGCAGCAGGAGCCACGCGTTGTTGTAGATCGCGGGACCCGACGCGTCCGCGTGTGACGAGATGCGGGTGGCGACGATCATGCCCGCCTGGCTGATCAGCACGTACAGGATGATCGCGACGGCCATGCCGCCGAACTGCTTGAGCCGGTCGTCGAGGCCCCACAGCGGTTTCAGTGAGATGCCCTCGCGCCGGATCGCAGGCACCAGGCTCATCGCCTGCACCACGACACCGAGCGTGACGCCCACACCGAGGACCAGCAGTTTCGGGTCGCTCATCCGCACCGGATCGAGGGTGATCTCCCCCGGTGTCGCGTAGTAGATCACCAGCACGGTGAGCATCACGACGTTGTTCAGCACCGGTGCCCAGGCACCGGGTTTGAACACCTGCCGGGTGTTGAGAATGGCCGTGAGCAGCGCCGACAGTC
Source organism: Rhodococcus sp. A14 (assembly GCF_011603105.1). Lineage (NCBI taxonomy): Bacteria > Bacillati > Actinomycetota > Actinomycetes > Mycobacteriales > Nocardiaceae > Rhodococcus > Rhodococcus sp. A14. The sequence continues at coordinate 2,908 of NZ_JAAOQS010000095.1, forward strand.
CGTAGAACAGGATCGCGGGCAGGAGGAGATAGGACAGAGCCGTGGTGAGGGACGTGTTCACCTTGCCGTCGGCCGACAGGAAGACATGCGTGGTGAGCACGGGCGCGGCCGCGGTCGCCAGCAACGCCGCAGTTCCGAGCAGCACGCACGTGGCGGTGAACAGGCGTCGCACGAACGCGGCACCCTGGTCCGGGTCCTCGCGTTCGGCGCGCACCAGGACGGGCACCACGATCGCGGTGAGCACCGCTCCCAGCACGAGCTCGGAGATCATGTTCGGGATCTGGCTGGCGACGGTGAACGAGCTGGCCACCGACCCACCCAGCAGCGTCAGGACGAGGAGCTGCTTGGCGAATCCGGTGATGCGGCTGACGAGCGTCGCCACCGCGATCGAACCGGTGGACGCCAGCAGTCGGGAGTTGCCCTGCTTCTGCGGCGCGGTCGACGGCCCGGAGTCCCGGACCGGAGGCGGCGAGGGGTCGACCCGGATGGCCGCGAACTGCACCGTCGGCGCCTCGTCCGGCCGGATTTCCCGAGCCCAGTGGTCCCGCTCCCACGGCGCGACCCGGGGATGGGAGCGATCGGGAAGCCTCTGGCCCCTACTGGGCAAGTTCCCGGTCATGAACGTTCGTACCCTTCGTCAGCTGGATCCGGCTGGCCGCGGAATCGATGCCACAGCCGGCGGCCGGCGAGGAACAGCAGCAGAGCACCCGCGCATGCTGTCAGTATCGCCAACGCCTGCCCGTACGCGTTGGACCGTACCGTCACGCTGGTCGGCTCTCCCAGTTGCTGTCCATCGGCGGTGGTCAGAGAGAAAGTGACGACGAGCTTGCGGGAGTCGTTGGCTTCGGTGGGAACGGTGAGGGTGCGGCTGCCACGTGGGGGCAGCGTGGTGGGGCCGATGTCGGTGATGGTCATCCCCGACGGCGCGTCCACCTGGAGACGGACGGTGATTCCGACCGGCAGGTCGTTCCTGGCCACCAGCAGCAGCGGGCTCTGTTCCGACGCCAGCGTGTAGACACCGCCCGGCGACACGACGGTGACGGCCCCGAACAGGTCGTCCATGGTTTCGGCCACCTCGTCGGCGCGCGTGTCGGACGCCTCTTCCGCGGACCGTCGTTCGTCGTCGCGGCGATGCGCGAGGCTCATCGAGCGCAGCAGGTCCTCGCGCAGCGGTGCCGTGAAGCGTTCCGGGGTGAGCGGGGCCTGCGGGTCGTCGACCAGTGCGGTGTTCAGTGCCTCGATGCGGGGCGTCTGGGTGGCGGCGGCGTCGCGGATATGGGCGGGGACGCCGTCCTCGGCGGCCTGATCCGGGTACTCCAGCGTCGCGACCTCGGGTGATCCGGGCTGACGTCCCAGCAGCGTGGGCAACGGGCGGGGGGTCGCGAGCCCGGAGCGCATCAGCGAGGACACCGTGGACAGCAGCGTCTTCGCGTCCTCGGCGCCGGCCGTCCACAGCTGCGGCGGCACCACCATCAGCGAGCGGGGGGTGCCTGCGGCGCGTGCGGCCTCGGGTTCGAGGGCAGACCACGACACCGCACCGAGTGCGTCCTGCAGTCGGGCGGTCCGGGAATCGTCCGAGAGGTCGTACCGGGCGCGCTTCGGGGTGTACGAGGGGGTCTGCGGTGTCGTTCCCATGGCCGCGAGCGCCGTCCCGACGGACGGATCGAACAGCAGCGCGTCGACGCTTCCGGTGGCCGCAGGCGTCTCGGTTGCCGCCGGGGTCGTCTCCCCGTTCGCGGGAACGGGGGCGGGGGGCGGAGTCGCCTCGATGACGTGGGCGCTGTCGCGGGGTGTCGTCGTGTCGACGGAATTGGCGGCCACGAGCGTGGTGGTCGCCTCGTCTCTGCGCAGCATCTGCGCCGTCGCGTCGTCCAGCACGCCGGCGTCGCTCCACACGAAATTGCGCAGCGACGTGACACCCAGCACGTTGTCGACGATGTCCGCGGGGGCTTCGACGGCGGTCGCGGTGAGGTCCGGGTTCGCGACCTCGGTGATCGCGGACAGGTCGGCCTGCGCGAACGGAACCGACGTGGTGCACATGGACGCGGCCAGGGACCGGGCGCGGTCGAGCCACGCCGACGCGGCATCCTTACCGGTGCCTTCGTGCGCGGAACCGGTGGGATCGGACGGGTCGTCCACCACCAGATATCCGCGCGTCATGTTCTCGACGGTGATCAGCAGGTCGGGGTCGACGGCCAGGCACAGACTGTCCCGGAGGGTGTGGTCACGGTCGACGCTCTCCCGGGTGGCGAACTCCGCCGCGCCCAGCAGTTCGTCGAGCCGGCCGCCGTCCGCGAGCGAGGACGCGAGGTCGTCGTCGACGAGACGGACCGGTTCGGTGACGGAACCGGGCACCCCCGCCGCGAGCCGGGGCCGGTCGGCGAGCGGCCAGAGCATGGTGACGGCGACGGGACTGGAGATGTGCGGGGGCACGGCCGGAGTGCCGGGGACCCCGAACACGGGGAGCAGGAATCGGGCGTCGTCGAGGCGCGCGGCCCCGCCGTACTCGGGGGTGCCGTTCACGTTCACCATCAGCGGGTACACGCCGGGTTCGGTGATGTCGAGAGAGATGTCGGTGTCGGACCGTAGTGGCAGCGACAGCGTGAACTGCTTGCTCTGCCCCTCGTCGAGGCGGCCCGCGACCGTGTCGAACATGCCGACCGTGTCGTACCGCGACTGATCGAGGGTGAGGGACGTGCGGAGGCCCTCGCTGCTCGCGACGGCGGGGGCGCGCTGCAGTCGCACGCTGACGTCGCGGACCGTGCGGTCGCCGATGTTCTTCACCGAGCCCGTGACGGTGACGAACGGGTCGCTGGTGGTGGTGACCGTGGACGGCGTGACGTTGTCGATGTGCAGTTCGAGGAACTCGGGGTCCTCGGCGACCGTCTGGGTCCCGGCGCTCTCGGGCGGCACGGGGTCCTGGGCCGCCGCCACCACGGTGCTGGTGGGAGCCAGAACGACCGCGAGTGCGGTCAACGTCACGGCACCGACCCGACGCAAAGCCATCCTCATCCGGCGTCTGGCCCCTTCTGGAGCTTCAGGTCGGGGGCGGTCGGGGTGGTAGTCATCTTCGAGATCAAGTCACCGGCGATTTCTGCGAGTTTCCGTTCGTCTGCGTAGGCCAGGCGTGATCCCAGCTCGGCGAGCGGCACCCACGCTACCTCGGTGACTTCCACGTCTTCGTCCGACAGTTCCCCACCGAGGCATCTCAGCAGATAGTGGTGGACGGTCTTGTGGACCCGTCGGCCCTCGGTGACGAACCAGTAGTCGATGCTGCCGAGCGACGCGAGGACGGTGCCCTGGATGCCGGTCTCTTCCTCGACCTCACGCATCGCGGTCTGTTCGGCGGTCTCGCCCTGCTCGATGTGTCCCTTGGGCAGCGACCACAGCAGCCGCCCGCGTCGGTCGGTGCGTCCGATCAGCGCGGCGCACAGATTCTCCCGCGGTCCGCCGAGACCGTTGACGACGAGCCCGCCCGCCGAGGTTTCGCGAACCGTCCTCATGTGGGGTTTCGCGGGTTTGCCGACGGCGCCGCGCCGCCGCGAGTTGCGGCGACTCCTGTTCGCACGTTCGGCAGCAGACACCCCATCGATAGTAGTTGGCTTTGCCGTCTCCACCGGAACGCCGCACCCGAACCGAGACGCTTCGTGACAGACCTGTGGTGAACCGAACGGCGAGGTGACAGCGTGTATGCGTATCTCGCTATTTGCGCACCTCGGTAAGCTTCCTGGACGTGACTGCCCCTTCTCTCGACGACGAGCGCCGTACGCGACTGCTTGCCGGCGCCGCGGTGACGCTGCGCGAGCTGTCCGAAGTCCTCACGCCGCTCGGTGAGAGGTTCGCTGCCGCCGGTCACGAGTTGTACCTGGTGGGGGGGACTGTCCGGGACGCGATCCTGGGCCGCCTCGGCACCGACCTCGACTTCACCACCGACGCTCACCCGGAGCGGGTGCAGAAACTGCTGTCCGGCTGGGCCGACAACCAGTGGGACACGGGCATCGAGTTCGGGACGATCAGCGCCACCAAGGCGGGTCAGCAGGTCGAGATCACGACGTATCGGGCCGACGCCTACGACCGGGTGTCGCGCAATCCCGTCGTCCAGTTCGGGACGAAGCTCGAGGACGACCTGGTGCGGCGCGATTTCACGGTCAACGCGATGGCCGTGCGGATCGGTGCGGACGGCTCGCAGGACTTCGTCGACCCCCTGGGCGGCATGGACGCGCTGCTGGCCGGGGTGCTGGACACGCCGTCGGCGCCGGAGAACTCCTTCAACGACGACCCGCTGCGCATGTTGCGGGCCGCCCGGTTCGTGTCCCAGCTGGGATTCACCCTGCACGAGCGCGTGCATCAGGCCATCGTCGACATGGCGCCGCAGATCGAGCGGATCACGGCCGAACGCGTGCGGGCCGAACTCGACAAGCTGATCCTCGGCGAATTCCCGATCGACGGCATGAACGTGATGTGTGAGACGGGTCTCGCCGACTTCGTGCTGCCCGAGGTGCCGCAGATGAAGCTCGAGATCGACGAGCACCACCAGCACAAGGACGTGTACTGGCACTCGCTGACCGTGCTGAAGCAGGCCGTCGACCTCGAGGACGGCGACCCCGACCTGGTGTTGCGGTGGGCGGCGCTGCTGCACGACATCGGCAAACCGGACACGAAGCGCAACGAGCCGGGCGGCGGCGTGAGCTTCCACCACCACGAGGTGGTCGGCGCGAAGATGGTCCGCAAGCGGATGCGGGCGCTGAAGTATTCGAAGCAGATGGTCGACGACGTCTCGCAGCTGGTGTTCCTCCACCTGCGGTTCCACGGCTACGGCAAGGGTCAGTGGACCGATTCCGCCGTGCGCCGGTACGTGACGGATGCCGGCCCGCTGCTGCCGCGGCTGCACAAGCTGGTCCGCGCCGATTGCACCACCCGCAACAAGCGGCGGGCGGCCGCCCTGCAGGCGACGTACGACGACATCGAGGAGCGGATCGCCCGGCTCGCCGAGCAGGAAGACCTCGCACGGGTGCGCCCCGACCTCGACGGCAACGCGATCATGGAGTTGCTCGGCATTCCCGCCGGCCCCGACGTCGGGAGGGCGTGGAAGTACCTGAAGGAGCTCCGGCTCGATCGTGGTCCGCTCAGCCGCGACGAGGCCGAGGCCGAACTGCTGTCGTGGTGGGCCACGCAGCAGGGCTGACCGATCGTCGATCCGGTCGGGTCGACGTCGTCTTCTCCTTACTCCGCTTTCGGGCGGCCACTCACCTGAAGTGACGACAGTCACATGATCTGGTGATTCTGCCGTGCCGACATCACCACCGTGCCCGCGCCCGGGTGCGAGAGACGTCACCGAACGCTCACGGGGGTTAATCCCGACGAAACACGGTTCACGGCAGCATTGATACAGGTCGTGAGCCGGGTGGACAGGCGGCGACCGTGCAGGTGAGGAGCTAGTCGATGCAGCAGCAGAAAGCCGGGACTTCCACAGTGAAGACCGCCTGCTCGTACTGCGGTGTCGGCTGCGGCATGGTGCTCGAGGTCGGGACCGATCCCGGGACCGGTGCGCGCCGCGTGCTCAAGGCGTCCGGCGACAAGGACCATCCCACCAACTTCGGGCGGCTGTGCACCAAGGGTGCGACGAGCGCCGAGATGCTGGTGGCCGGTGGCCGGATGGAAACGGGGTACGTCCGCGACGAGCGCGGGGAGGCACCCACCTCGATCGACGTCGGCGCCGCCATCAGCGAGACCGCGCGCCGGCTGAAGGAACAACTCGACGGGCACGGACCGGACGCCCTGTCGTTCTATGTCTCCGGTCAGATGTCCATCGAGGCGCAATACCTGATCACCAAGCTCGCGAAGGGCTTCGTCGGCACCAACCAGATCGAGTCCAACTCGCGGCTGTGCATGGCCAGTGCGGGCACCGGCTACAAGCAGTCGCTGGGCGCGGACGGCCCGCCCGGCTCGTATCAGGATTTCGACTCGGCCGACGTGTTCTTCGTGATCGGCGCGAACATGGCGGATTGTCACCCGATCCTGTTCCTGCGGATGATGGACCGCGTCAAGGCCGGGGCCAAGCTGATCGTCGTCGATCCGCGTCGCAACGCGACCGCCGACAAGTCGAACCTGTTCATGCAGATCGCGCCGGGCACCGACCTCGCGCTGCTCAACGGTCTGCTGCACCTGCTCGTGAAGAACGGGCACACCGATCCCGAGTTCATCGCCGAGTTCACCGAGGGCTGGGAGGTGATGCCGGAGTTCCTCGAGGAGTACACCCCCGAGAAGGTCGCGGACATCACCGGCATCCCCGGATCCGACATCCGTCAGGCCGCCCAGTGGATCGGTGAGGCCGAGAACTGGATGAGCTGCTGGACGATGGGACTCAACCAGAGCACCCACGGCACCTGGAACACCAACGCGATCTGCAACCTGCACCTGGCCACGGGTGCGATCTGCCGGCCGGGCAGCGGCCCGTTCTCCCTCACCGGTCAGCCCAACGCGATGGGTGGCCGCGAGATGGGGTACATGGGTCCCGGCCTGCCGGGGCAGCGGTCGGTGCTCGCCGCCGACGACCGGGCGTTCATCGAGGATCTGTGGGAGCTGCCGGAGGGCAGCATCCGCACGGAGGTCGGCACCGGAACCGTCGACATGTTCGAGCGGATGGTCGCGGGTGACATCAAGGCCTGCTGGATCATCTGCACCAATCCCGTTGCCACCGTGGCGAACCGGCGGACGGTGATCGAGGGTCTCGAGGCCGCCGAGCTCGTGATCACGCAGGACGTCTTCCTCGACACCGAGACCAACGGTTACGCCGACATCCTGCTGCCGGGGGCGCTGTGGGCGGAGTCGGATTCGGTGATGATCAACTCCGAGCGCAACCTCACCCTGTTGCAGCAGGCCATCGATCCGGTCGGCCAGGCGCTGCCCGACTGGCAGATCATCGCCCGTGTCGCCTGCGAGATGGGATACGCGGACGCGTTCACCTACGACTCGTCGGAGGACGTGTTCGAGGAGATCAAGCGCACCTGGAATCCGAAGACCGGCTACGACCTTCGCGGCGTCTCCTACGACCGCCTGAGGGAGACACCGGTGCAGTGGCCGAGCCCGCCCGGCAACCGCACCGATCGCAACCCCCTCCGCTACGTGAATGACGGCGTCAGCCAGAACCTGCTGTCCGCTCCCGACGGTTCACTCCCCCGGCTCGCGTTCGCCACCGCGAGCGGCAAGGCCGCCTTCTTCCCGCGCCCGCACATGCTGCCCGCCGAGATGCCCGACGACGACTACCCGTTCGTCCTCAACACCGGTCGCCTGCAGCACCAGTGGCACACGATGACGAAGACGGGCAAGGTGGCCAAGCTCAACAAGCTGAACTCCGGCCCGTTCGTCGAGATCAATCCGGCTGATGCGCAGAAGCTTTCGATCGCCGACGGCGACAAGGTGGAGGTGGCGTCCCGGCGCGGTCGCGCGGTGCTTCCCGCCGTCGTCAGCGACCGTGTCCTCCCCGGCGGGTGTTTCGCCCCGTTCCACTGGAACGATTCGTTCGGCGAGTACCTCAGCATCAACGCCGTCACCAACGACGCCGTCGATCCCACGTCCTTCCAGCCGGAGTTCAAGGCGTGCGCCGTCTCCCTGACCCGGGTGGCCCCGGTGGCGGCGCCGGAGGTCCCGGAGTCCGGCGGGGCGCTCACCCTCGCGCAGGGTTCGCCCGCCGCGGAGATGAGCCGCATCCTGGGCCTGGACGACTCCGTCTCCCCCACTTTCGACGAACACGAACGCATGTACCTCGCCGGGCTGCTGTCGGGGCTGCAGTCCACCGAGATCCAGGGCGTTCCGGTTCTTCCGCGAAGCGCACCGATCTCCGGGTCCAAGCGCGTGTGGCTGGACGGTCTGATGGCGGGGCTGTTCTCCCGTTCCGACGTTCCGCAGAGTGCCGTGGTTCCGGACGCGAACACTGAATCGGTCCAGCACCCGGTGGTGGTGGTGTGGGCGTCGCAGACCGGCAACGCCGAGGAGTTCGCCGCCGAATGTGCCGAACAACTCGAAGCGGCCGGCCACGGCACCCGCCTGATGAGCATGGACGACTACGACGTCGCGGGTCTCGCCGACGTCCGCGACCTCCTGATCATCACCAGCACGTTCGGGGACGGCGACGCCCCCGACAACGGCAGCAGCTTCTGGTCCGCGCTCAGCAGCGACGAGGCCCCGAAGCTGTCGCAGACCCGGTATGCCGTGCTGGCTTTCGGCGATTCCAACTACGACGACTTCTGCGGGCACGGCAAGCGGATCGACGCCCGGCTGGAGCAGCTGGAGGCGAAGCGTCTCACCGAGCGGGTCGACTGCGAACCCGACTACGAGGACCAGGCACGTCAGTGGCTGACCCAGGTCCAGAAGCTGGTCCGGGACCGTGCGGCGGCCGACGGTGCGACCGTGGTGGCGTCCGCACCCGCGCCGGCCCGGCCCGCAGCGAAGAAGGCGGCGACATTCACACGGAAGACGCCGTTGGTCACGCGATTGACGAAGAACATTCCGCTCAGCGCCGCCGGATCGTCGAAGGACGTGCGGCAGTTCGGTTTCGAAGTGAGCGATCCGGAGTTCTCCTACGAGGCGGGCGACGCTCTCGGTGTCTGGCCGACCAACAGCGACGCCGTCGTCGACGAGTGGCTGAAGGTCACCCGGTCGATCCCGGACACGCCCGTCACGTTGCCGGACCTGCCGGAGATGACGCTGCGCGAGGCGCTGCGCACGAAGCTCGAGATCACGAAGGTGTCCCCCGAGCTGCTGCGGTTCGTGCAGAGCCGCACCCAGGACACCGAGCTGGCGCGGCTGCTGCGCCCGCAGAACAAGATCGCGCTCCAGCAGTGGCTGTGGGGACGGCAGTCGATGGACGTGCTGGCGGAGTACGGGGTCGAGGCCGACGCCGAGGAGTGGCTGAGCGTGCTCAAGCGCCTCCAGCCGCGGTTGTACTCGATCTCGTCGAGCCCCAAGGTCGACCCGGGTGAGGTGCAGCTGACCGTCTCCGCGGTGCGCTACAACCACGAGGGCAAGAACCGCTCCGGGGTCTGCTCGACGTTCCTCGCCGATCACTGCGACGAGGCCGACGTGCCGATCTTCGTGCAGAAGTCGGCGCACTTCCGTCCCCCGCAGGCTGCCGACGCACCGATGATCATGGTCGGTCCCGGCACCGGTATCGCTCCGTTCCGCGGATTCCTGCACGAACGCCGCGAATTGGGTCACACGGGTAAGAACTGGATGTTCTTCGGTGAGCAGCACGAGGCTACCGACTTCTACTACCGCGAGGAGATGGAAGCTATGCACCGCGACGGATTTCTCACCCACCTCGATGCGGCGTTCTCCCGGGACCAGCGGCAGAAAATCTATGTGCAGGACCGCATTCGCGAGCACGGCGCCAAGCTGTGGGGCTGGATGCAGGAGGGTGCGTCGCTGTACGTGTGCGGCGACGCGAGCCGCATGGCGAAGGACGTGGACGAGACGATCCGTGAGGTCGTCCGCACCCATGGGCGCCTGGACGAGGAAGACACCGAGCTGTACATGAAGCAGCTCGCGACCGACAAGCGGTACGTGCGCGACGTGTACTGATCCGCATCTGCGGAAAGGTGCACTTGATCGGTCCGTATTTGCCGACATAGGATGTCGGTCATGACGCATGCGCGGACAATTCTCGGATGACGGGAATCCGGATACGACAAGCCGCAGAACTGCTCGGCGTCAGCGACGACACAGTCCGGCGGTGGATCGACAACGGCAGCCTCGCGGCGGAGAAGGACGAGTCGGGCCGCAAGGTCGTCGACGGCCCCGCACTCGCCGAGTTCGCGCGCGCCAACGCCTCGAAGTCGCCCGATCTGCTCGGATCGGAGTCCTCGGCACGTAACCGATTCACCGGCATCGTGACCGCGGTGGTGATGGACACGGTGATGGCCCAGGTCGAGATGCAGTGCGGGCCTTTCCGCGTCGTCTCCCTGATGAGCAGTGAAGCCGTGCGCGACCTCGGGCTCGAGCCCGGCAAGGTCGCGGTAGCCGTCGTCAAGTCGACCACGGTGATCGTCGAAACACCTGGAGAAGTTTCATGAAGTCGTCCTGGCGGCGGGCCACGACGGGGGTTGCTGCGGCCGCACTCGGTCTCGGCATTCTCACCGGCTGCGGTTCGAACGACGACGGCGGCGCCTCGGGTTCCGCCGAGGCGACGTCCGCGTCCGCAGCGGGTGGCGACATCACGGTGTTCGCCGCGGCGTCGCTGAAGAATACGTTCACGGAACTCGGCCAGATGTACGAGTCCGCGAACCCCGGATCCCACGTGGAGTTCAGCTTCGCGGGTTCCTCCGACCTCGCCGCTCAACTCGACCAGGGCGCCTCGGCCGACGTGTTCGCGTCCGCCGATACCACCAACATGACGAAGGTGGTCGACGCCGGGCTCGTCGAGGGCAGTCCCGTCGACTTCGCCACCAACACGCTGACCATCGTGACGGCACCCGGAAACCCCAAGGGCATCACGTCCTTCGCGGATCTGAACCGTGAGGGGACGCTGGTGGTCACGTGTGCCCCGCAGGTTCCGTGCGGTTCCGCGACGCAGAAGGTCGAGACCGCGTCGGGTGTCGACCTCAGCCCGGTCAGCGAGGAGTCGTCGGTGACCGACGTGCTGAACAAGGTGACAGCCGGTCAGGCCGACGCCGGCCTCGTGTATGTCACGGACGCGGCGAGCGCCGGCGACAAGGTGACAGCCGTGGCATTCCCCGAGGCCGCGCAGGCACTGAACACCTATCCCATTGCGACGCTGTCCGCTTCGAAGGCACCGGACGCGGCGCAGGGCTTCGTCGACCTCGTCACGGGACCCGACGGTCAGGCAGTGCTCGCGAAGGCCGGATTCGCCCAGCCGTGATCCGGGCGGCGCGCGTCAGAGTCCCGTCCGGGCTTCCGGGCTGGATCTTCGTCCCGGCGGCACTGGGCGGACTGTTCGTCGTCCTGCCGCTGTTCGCGATGCTGGCGAGCGTCGACTGGTCGCGGTTCTTCCAGCTGGTCACGTCGGAATCCTCACTCGCGGCGCTGGAACTGAGCCTGCGGACCGCAGCGCTGAGCACCGTGCTGTGCGTCCTGCTGGGGGTTCCGATGGCGGCAGTGCTGTCGCGCAGCAGTTTTCGCGGACTGCACGTGCTGCGGTCGCTGGTGCTCCTGCCGCTGGTGCTTCCACCGGTGGTCGGGGGTATCGCCCTGCTGTACACGTTCGGCCGGAAGGGCCTGATCGGGCAGCACCTCGAGGTCGCCGGCATCCACATCGCGTTCACCACCACGGCCGTGGTGCTCGCGCAGACGTTCGTCGCGCTGCCGTTCCTCGTGGTGAGCCTCGAGGGTTCACTCCGGACCGCAGGCAGCCGGTACGAGCACGCCGCCGCGACACTCGGTGCGAGCCCCACCACCGTCTTCCGGCGGGTGACACTGCCGCTGGTGCTGCCCGGGCTGGTGTCCGGGGCGGTGTTGTCGTTCGCGCGGGCGCTCGGCGAGTTCGGGGCCACGCTGACGTTCGCGGGCAGCCTGCAGGGTGTCACGCGAACGCTGCCGCTCGAAATCTACCTGCAGCGGGAGACCGACGCCGATGCGGCCGTGGCGTTGTCGCTGGTGCTGGTCGTGGTCGCGGTGCTCATCGTGGTGGGTTCGCGGGGCTGGGCGTCGAGGGCCGCGCTGTGACCGGCCTGAGCGTCGAGGCGCGGGTGGATGCGCGTGGCGTCGACGTGGGGTTCGACCTCGGCGAGGGTGAGGTGCTGGCGGTGCTCGGACCGAACGGCGCCGGCAAATCGACGGCGCTCTCGGTGGTCGCCGGCCTGGTGCGCCCCGACGTCGGACGCGTCGAACTGAACGGTCGCGTGCTCACCGACACCACCCGGGGCGTCGCAGTGCCCCCGCACCGGCGCGGGGTCGCGCTGCTCGCACAGCAGGCGCTGTTGTTCCCGCATCTGACGGTGGCCGCCAACGTGGCGTTCGCCCCGCGCAGTGCCGGCCGGGGACGTCGGGAGGCGCGCGCGATCGCCGAGAAATGGCTGGACGCCGTGGATGCGACGCAGTTCGCCGACCGCCGCCCGCACGAGCTGTCCGGGGGGCAGGCTCAGCGGGTCGCGGTGGCCCGAGCGCTCGCGGCCGCGCCCCAGGCCCTCCTGCTCGACGAACCCATGGCGGCGCTCGACGTGGCCGCGGCGCCCGCCCTGCGCGTACTGCTCCGGCGGGTGCTGCGGGAAGGGAACCGGACCGCGGTCGTGGTCACCCACGACATCCTCGACGCGCTGGCGCTGGCCGACCGGGTGATCGTCGTCGAGGGCGGTCAGGTGGTCGAATTCGGCTCCGTGCGAGACGTGCTGACGCGGCCCCGCAGCGCGTTTGCCGCGCGAATCGCCGGGCTCAACCTGGTTCCGGTGTTCGGGGCGCAGGACGGCTTCGAGACCGAGACCGGTGTTCGGCTGCACGGTCTGCCCGACGCGGATTTCGTGCCGGGCGCGCCGGCGGTCGCGGTGTTCGCTCCCGCGTCGGTGGCCGTCCACCGACGCTCTCCGGAAGGCAGTCCGCGCAACGTCTTCCGGGTGTCCATCTCGGAGATCGAGGTGCGTGGGCCGACGGTCCGGGTGCGGGCCGCCGTAGCCGGAAGCCGGTTCGAACTCAGCGCCGACGTGACGGCGGCGTCCGTCGCGGAACTCGATCTGGTGCCGGGCCTGGACGTGTTCTTCGTCGTCAAGGCCACCGAGGTCGCCCTCCATGCCGTGCGTACTTGTTAACCGCGGGCGGTTAACAAGTACTCACGGGTGCAGGGACGCGTGCATCAGGTAGACGTTGTAGCTGTCCCACTCGGAGATCGTGAAATACAGATCCTTGTCCGTCGACCACGGATGCATGAAGCCGCCGTAGGCCATCGGGTAGTCGGCCGTGTCGACGAGCGTCGCGCCGGCCGACCACGCACCCTGCGGGCTCGACGACCGCCGCAGGATGATCGAGCCGCCGACGGGTTCGAGGTAGCTCATCAGCCAGGTGCCCGCGGTCGCGTCGTAGCGGACGGACAGTTCGCTGGCCACCCCACCGACGATGGGGGTCGCGAGGTGCTGGGACACCGGGGTCCACGTGCCGTCCGACCAGTACTGGTAGGACGTGGTGTTGAGGACCTGATCGACCGGCACCCGGGCCAGGCCGATGGTGCCGATCCGCCCGTTGGGGGTGCCGAACATGTACACGTAGTCGCCCTGCGGCACCATCGCGGATACCTGGAATCGGGCGCCGAAGATGTTGTCCCACTTGGCGTGCTGGTCCTTGGTCCAGGTTTGCCCGTTGTCGTCGGAGTAGGCGATGCCGCCGTAGTTCGTGTACCACATGCCGGGGACCATGCTCCAGCGCTTCACCGACATGTAGCTGAGGTACTGACGGTCACCGATCGCGAACCCCGACGTGGGGATGGTGGTGGTCTCGAAGTTGTTGATGTGCCTGCTGTCGATGATCTCGGCGGCATGGCACCGGCTGTCCTGGACCATGCTGTCGATGGTCATGCCGTCCGACAGGTCGGTGTCGGTGCTGTGGCCGAGAACGTTGCTCCGCCAGTCCTCGCCGAACGCGCCGGGCGGAGCCCAGTCCTTGCCGAACGTGTCGCCGAACGCGACCGCGACCTCGCCCGGCTTCGTCTCCCAGGTGATGCCGAGGTCGGTGCCGTCGACCTGCCAGCGCTTGTCCGTGCGGTTTTCCGAACCGCGGCCCGTCAGTTGCGACACCAGCCGGACATCGCCGACCTCCGGCTTCGCCACGGGTGCGGTGAGGAAACCCCGTTCGGCCGGGTTGATCTGGACGGGCGGCGCCGGCTGCGGTTCGGGTCCGGGGCCGCCGGGAACGGGGATGGGAATGGTTTCGGGACGCGGATCGATGGAGATCTTGGGTATGGGCAGCGCACTCGAGCCGGACGAACCCGACGACCCCGCGGAGCCGGAAGAGCCTGCGGAACCGGAAGAGCCTGCGGAACCGGAGGACCCGGGATCGGTCTCCGGTTCGTCGACCGGATCGGTGAGGTCGGGGCACGGGTCCGCGCACGGGTCGGCGGGAAGGTCCTGGGCGACACGCGTCTGGTCGGCGGTCGGTCCGGGGACCGGCACGGGCACGAAGTCGGGGTACGGGATCGGGATGCTCACGGCCGGGGGAATGGGCGGAAGCAGTGGGCCGCCGCCCGGACTCGGCGGTTCCTTCGCCGGGTTGAAACCGGTCTCGCCGCACGCGTTCACGGGCAGCCACGGAGTGGTTTCGGCCGCGGCGGGGGCAGCGGTGAAGCCGATCGTCGCGGCCACGACGGCGGCGACGCACAGCGGCACTCCGGCCACAGACCATGACTTCTCGACCACAGGACCCCTCCAGATCGGTGGTCGGAGTAATGGCGGACCGACCTGCACGTTCGGGTTGAAGATAACACCCGGCGGCGGCATCCTCAGCGCACGAGCCCGGCCCGTCCGGTCACAGTGCGGTCTCACTGTCGCGAGGGAAATTTCTTCGGGTGCGGGTGGAACCGGATCCGATTCCGCTGCGTCATACCTTCATATGGATCCTCTCGAGTATTCGTTCGGAACCGGTGCCGACGCCCCGACGGCGTGGACGTCACCCGCCGATCTCGACCTGGGGTCGTCCGGCGGTGTCGACGCCGTGCGCTTGGATTTCGACGGTGACGGCCTTCTCGACGACGCGATGTGGGATTCGGACGGGGACGGCGTGGCCGATCGGTCGGTGCTCGACTACGACGCCGACGACGAGGCCCGCTACTTCACCGACCCGTCCGGCAACGGGACGTGGAATGTCGAGATGACGATGGCCGAGCCACCGGTGATCGCGGCGGTACACACGTGGCGCCCCGATCCGATGATCGGCGCCGCCGGGACCATTGACGTCAGGGCCGACGCCGGGCAAGGTGGGTTGGGATTTCAAACTAACCGAGTGTCCGATGAGGGGAACACACCATGACCGATCTGACGCGGGAGGCGGCGAGCGCCTTCGTCGCCGCTGCCGGCCTGGAACTCGACGAGGTGTCCGGGACGAAGGTCGTCGGCCACATCGACCTGTCCACCGACCACCACACACCCTGGGGCGTGGTGCACGGCGGCGTCTACACGACGGCGGTCGAATCGGCCGCGAGCATCGGCGCGAGTACCGCGGTCGCCGACCGTGGTGAGTTCGCGGTGGGCGTGCACAACGGCACCGACTTCCTGCGGGCCCGCACCGAGGGGCGGGTCGACGTGGTCGCGGTGCCCATCCAGCAGGGCCGGGTGCAGCAGTTGTGGTCGGTGGTGATCACCGCGACCGACACCGGGAAGGAGGTGGCTCGCGGTCAGGTCCGATTGCAGAACGTGCCCATGCCGGGGTCGAAATAGCCCGGTTCTCAGGCAGGTTCGCGCCGGGAGTTGAGCAGGATGCCGAGCAGTCCGAGGCCGTAGGCCGCGCCACCCGCGAGTACCAGTCCGAGTGATCGGCCGTCGGGGGCGATCACGAGGGAGGCCGCGGCGATCGACGCGATGAAGGCCACGTTGAACACCGTGTCCTGCAGCGCGAACACCTGTCCCCGGCGGTCGTCCTCGATCTCGATCTGCATCGCCGCGTCCCCGGTGAGTTTGATGGACTGCCCGGCGAATCCGAGGAGGAGCGCGCCGCACAGCAGCGACGCCTGCGTGAGGATCGCGACGAGCGTGCACTGCACGAGGAGGGCGAGAATCAGGCCGCCGACGATGGTGCGGGACCGTCCGACGCGCGGGATCAGGAACGGTGTCGAGATCGCCGCCAGCAGCATGCCCGCGGCGGTGGCGCCGACCGCGACACCGAACCCGGCCAGACCGCCGGGCAGGGCGCTGACGGTGGCGGTGTCGCGGAGCACCAGAACCATGATCAGCGTGTTGACACCGAAAACGATCCGGTGCGTGCCTATTCCGATCATTGCGGTCGTCACGCCCGGTGACTGCCACACCGCGACCGCTCCGGTGCGTAGTCCGGCGGCGACGGCGCGGACCGCCCCATATGCGGGCTTCTCGTCGGCGTGCGGACCGAGGAGCCGATGGTGGAAGCGCGACGCCGCGAACGCGGCCACCGCGGAACCGCAGGCGGCTGCCGCGACGGCGATTCCCGAGCCGCGGTCGCCGGCGCCCACGAGGGAGATGATGGCGACCGATGTCGCGGCTCCGAGTGCGGCGAGGACTGAGCCCGTGGTGGCGAGCACCGAATTGGTGGCCACGAGCCAGGACCGGTGCACCACTCGCGGCAGCGCCGCCGAGACTCCCGCGAGAACGAACCGGCTCACACCGATGGCGGCGAGGGCGAGGAGGAGGAGCGCGGACTCACCGGTCCCGGTCTCCAGCAATACGGCCGTCACCAGAATCAGCAGTCCGCGCAGAACATTCGCCCACAGCAGCACGGCGCGGCGATCCCAGCGGTCGAGGAGCGCGCCCGCGTACGGTCCGATCACCGAGTACGGGAGCAGCAGTACCGCGAAACCGGCGGCGATCGTGACGGGATCCGTTGCGCGCTCCGGGTTGAACAGAATCGCGCCGCCGAGCGCGGTCTGGAACATGCCGTCGCCCAGCTGACTGGCGAATCGCACCGTCGCGAGACGGGCCAGCCCGGGCGACCGCCGGAGGGTGTACGCCGTTCTGCGCCACGCCTCGCGCCGGTCGCCGAGCTGTTTCGCCATTCACAGGAGCCTATCCGGCGGCCGCGACCGACCTGTCCTGCCACCACCGGACGGTCTCCTCGGCGGCCCGGTCCAGTGGCGTCGGGGTCAGTCCGAGCCGGGCCTCGCTCTCGGACGAGTCCATCACGAACGGCTCCTCGAACTGGTACAGCATCTCGGCCAGCTCGCGGCTGCCCTGGTGCACGAGCCCGCCGCCGCGGATCACCCAGCCGGGCAGGGTGCCCACCTTCGGGACGGGAACCCCGCCGGCCTTCGCGTAGGCCTCGACCATCTGCCGCTGGGTGACGGCCGGGACGGTCGGTGCGTGCAGCACCGAGTTCCACAGCGCACGGTCGTGGGCGGCGACGATCATCGCGGCCGCGAAGTCGGGAACGTACGTGAACGAGTGGGGCAGGTCGGCGGAACCGAGGACGCGCATCGTCTTGCCCGCGAGGACGACGGGCACCATGCGCTCGCCGGCGTGCGCGTTCAGCACCTGCGGTCCGAAGAAGTCGGACGCGACGACGCTCACGGTGGGGGTCGAGGACTCGGCGCGGGCCTTCAGCAGCCGGGTCCGGACGCCGCGCTTACCGGAGTCGGCCGACCGCGGGGTGTGCTCGGTCATCGGCTGCTGCGACGTGTCGTACGAGTAGAGGCTCTCGGGGAACACGACGACGGCGCCCACGTGGCCGGCGGCCTCGAGCACGGTCTGCTCGGCGGCGGGGAGTTCGCGCTCCCACGCGTCGGCGCTGTAGGCGGCGTGGATGCAGTGGTAGACGGCGACTGCTCCGTCGAATGCCTCACGCAGCGCGTGGGCGTCGGAGACGTCGACCTTCCGCCGCTCGATCAGGGGATGGTCCGGGCCGCTGCCCGAGCGGGTGAGGACCCGCACCTGTCGTCCCTGTTCGGCGAGCTGCAGGGCGACGGTCCAGCCGACGGGTCCCGCTCCGGTGACGATCTCGATGTTCGACATGTCCGCTCCTGCTGAGTCGATTTCGGCGATTCGAGAGCACTGCTCTCTGTCTGATTCGAGAATGCTCCCGTTCGACCGCATTGTCAAGAGCAGTGCTCTTGTTTGTTGACACCGCTCTCGGAAATTGCCACGCTGAACCCCATGCCAGGAACACCACGACAACGCGCCCGCGAGCAGACGCTGCAGGACATCACGAGGATCGGACGCGAACAGCTGGCCGCGGTCGGCGCCGCTGCCCTGTCGCTGCGGGCCGTCGCACGGGACCTCGGCGTCGTGTCGTCCGCCGTCTACCGGTACGTCAAGAGCCGCGACGAACTGCTGACGCTGCTCGTCGTCGACGGATACAACGAACTCGGCGACGCCGCGGAGGCGGCCGTGGCCTCCGCAGCCGAACCGCGGGAACAGTTCCTGGCGCTCGGCCGTGCGGTGCGCGAGTGGGCGCTGCGCGAGCCCGCCCGCTACGGATTGCTGTTCGGCAGCCCGGTTCCCGGCTACCACGCGCCCGGCGAGCAGACCACGACTCCGGGGACGCGGGTGATCTACGCACTCGTCGGGATCTTCGACAACGCGTTCCGGGCGGGCAAGCTCGAGGCGGCCGCGGCGGCGCCCATCGACGACGAGCTCGCGGCAGACCTCGACCGCATCCGCGCCGAACTCGGACTCACCACCCCCGACCATCTGCTCGCCCGCGGCGTGCTGGTCTGGTCGGCGCTGTTCGGGGCGGTGAACTTCGAGGTGTTCGAGCAGTACGGCGCCGACACGTTCACCACACCGGGGGCACTGTTCGAGCACCACCTCGCGGTCCTGGCCGAGACGGCGGGGCTGCCGGCGGCGTAAAGCGGCGAACCGGACGCAGGTCGCGTCCTCCGTCACATCGCGTCCGCCGCGGTGGGATGATGTTCAGGTGGCGCACGCAGAAGAACCCGAAGATCGAACGGCGTCGACGGAACCGGTGGTCCGGCCCGGCAGCCTGTTGGTCTCGTCCACAGATCTCGTCGAACCCGCATTCCGTCGCACCGTGATCTACGTGATCGAGCACAACGACGCCGGCAGCCTCGGCGTGGTCATCAACCGTCCCAGCGAAACCGCGGTGCACGACGTGCTGCCACAGTGGGCGCCGCTCGCCGCGCGCCCGTCCGCGTTGTACGTCGGCGGTCCCGTCAAACGGGACGCCGCACTGTGCCTGGCGACACTGCGCACCGGCGCGCAGCCCGACGGTGTCGCGGGTCTGCGCCGGGTCCACGGCCGCGTGGTGATGGTGGATCTCGACTCCGACCCCGAGGTCATCGCCCCGCTGGTGGAGGGTGTCCGGATCTTCGCCGGTTACTCGGGATGGACGTACGGTCAGCTCGACTCGGAACTCCAGCGCGACGACTGGATCGTCATCTCGGCCCTCGCGTCGGACGTGGTCGCTCCCGCCCGGGTCGACGTGTGGGCGCAGGTGCTGCGCCGGCAGCCGCTCCCCCTCGCCCTGCTCGCCACCCACCCGATCGACGTCGAGCGCAACTAGACACACCCCGCGCACGTCCCTGGACTGTCGGGGACGGGTGGTATCAACAGAGGTGGGGAACGAAGTGAGGAGGACAGCACACGTGATCGACACCTGTCACGGAACATTGATCGTGCACACGCTCTACGGAGCAGAGTGCACGGACGAGTCGTGCGCCGAGTTGTCCGAGGCCCGGCACGCACTGATCATCGACTGCGACGAATTCGGCGACTGCGTGTGCTCGGCGGAGTTCGCCGAGCAGCTGCGTCACGCATCCTGAGAACCCACCTCGAGCGTCACCCCGACCTCCGACAGGCGTCGGCGCAGCTTCGGAAGATGGCTGCCCGGCCAGTACAGCTGCGCACAGTCCTGGCACCGGCTGAACTCGTGTTCGTTGCCCGCGACGCCCGGTGGTGCCTCGGCCAGCGCCTCGGCACGGGGAACCGGCGCGAGAAGCCCGTTGCAGCGCGCGCACCGGGTGAACGGCGAGATCCGCGACCGAAGGTCGAAGCGGTCCAGCACTTCCCGCAACTGCCGGCGTGGGTCCGTTTCGTGCAGGAACGCGCCGTGGGTGAGCGCCGACCTCTTGAGTAGGCCGGTGTCCCGGGTCAGGACGATGCGATGCTCGGACAGGGAGATGTCCACCAGTTCCGGGTCGGCGAAGTCGTTGCGGTAACGGGTGTCGAAGCCCAGCAGGCGGAGGTAGCGGGCGAGTCGGCCGAGATGCACGTCGAGCACGAACGTCGGGTCCCGCAGCGGTCGGGGACGCAGTTTCGTGACTCCGGTCAGATCGAGTCGCTCGAACATCGGGTACACCGCGACGCGTTCGCCGCCGCGCAGCAGGTGGGCGAAATCGACGGACACCTCGTCGACGAGGATCAGATCCACCTCGGTGTGCGGGACGCCCAGCGCCTCGATCCGGTCCTTCACCGACGGGGTGCCGTCGAACTCGTGCTCGAAAGTGTGCTTGCGCCGCACCGGCGGCAGAAAGTCGTTCAGCTCCTCGTAGAAGCGGAATTCGCAGTGACGAAGTGGCTCGGGCATCGGCATTTCACGTCCTCATGCCACAGTACTGGCCGACTCCTCGCGGCTGCGCTTCGAATACTGCTGCGCGAGCGCGGCGCAGACGATCAGCTGGATCTGGTGGAAGATCATCAGCGGCAGCACGATCAGCCCCACCGGCTGTCCCACGAACAGGACCGAGGCCATCGGCAGACCCGTCGCGAGACTCTTCTTCGATCCGCAGAAGACGATGACGATCCGGTCGGGAACGGAGAATCCCAGCTTCAGGCCGGCCAGGGCCGTGACGGCGAGCACGACCGCGAGGACGACGCAGCACACCAGCACGACACCGATCACCTGCCAGACCGTCACGGTGTGCCAGATTCCCTCGTTCATGCTCGCGCTGAACGCCGAGAAGACCACGAGGAAGATCGAGCCGCGATCCACGATCCGGGTGGGCTCGGAGTGCTTCTGCAACCAGTCGATGACGAGCGGCCGGATCAGCTGGCCGACGAAGAACGGCAGGAGAAGCTGCAGCACGATGTCGAGGATCGACGAGAAATCGACGTGGGCGTCGCCGGTGGTGTTCATCAGCAGGATCACCAGCGCCGGTGTCACGAACACACCGATGAGATTGGAGAACGACGCGCTCACGATCGCCCCGGCCACGTTGCCCTTGGCGATGGACGTGAACGCGATCGACGACTGGACCGTCGACGGAACCAGGCACAGGTACAGGATGCCGGTGTACAGGTCCTCGCTGAGCACCCCCGGCACGAGGATGCGCAGCGCGAGCCCGATCAGCGGGAAGAGCACGAACGTCGCGGCGAACACGACCGAATGCAGCCGCCAGTGTTTCAGCCCCTTCAGCGCCTCCTGCGGCGACAGCCGCGCGCCGTACAGCAGGAACAGGATGCCGATCGCGATCCGGGTGGCCCAGTCGAGCACCGTCTGACCGGTCCCCGACACCGGGAACACGCTCCCCAGGATCGCCACGGCGACGATGCCGAGGACGAACCCGTCGAGGTGGAACCGGCTGAGAAATTTCACTGCGTCGAGGGTAGAGCGGCGTCGTCACGACCCTTCGTGCGGACGCTCAGCACCGCGAGGACGCCGCACAGGGCGGCGCCGATGATCGCGAGTTCGATGATGGCCACGTGCATGCCCTGGACGGTGATGGCGATGCCCGCGCAGATGGACGGCACGGCGAGACCGACGTAGCCGACGGTGAAGAACGCGGCGAGCGTCCCGCCCTGGGCGTCGGGGGCGTGCTCCGCGGCGGCGGCACCCACGGCCCGCATCGCTCCGGCGAACGAGAGACCGTGTCCCACACCGACGATGACGGTCACGACGCACAGCAGGGCGAGGGACGGCACGAAGTCGACGACGAGCAACCCGATCATGCCTGCGCCGACGGCGCCGATGCCCAGGGTTCGGCAGAGTACGGTTCCGAGCCGATTGGCCACGAGTTGCGCTGTCACCGAGCAGATCATGACCAGTGCGGCGGCACCGCCGGCGACCACGAGGTTGCTCACGCCGAGCAGGCCGATGATCCACGTCGGGACCACCGACTGGAACAGGCCGACGGCGCCCCACGCCAGCGCGACGCCGAGGGAGGACAGCCAGAACACCTGACGGATGGGTGCGGGGACGTGCGGGACCTGGAACACCTGGGTGGGTCGTGACTGCCCGCCGGTGGGTGCGGGGAGCAGCAGCACCATGATCAGCGCGGGCAGGAGTGCCAGCGCGAACAGCACGTACGGCAGGACCAGGGCGTGCGGCAGGTACTGCGCGACGGCCCCGCCGAACAGCGGGCCCAGCGACGCACCGAGCGCGGTGGTGAGGGTGGCGGCGAGACCCGCCCGGCGCAGGTTCCGGGCCGGTTCGTGCTCGATGAGGGCGGCGGACCCGGCGGCCGAGCACGCGCCGACGGCGATGCCCTGGGCGATTCGGCCGAAGAACAGCCAGAGGGTCGAGTCGGCGAACGCGAGGACCACGGCGCCCAGCGCGCTGAAGGAGATGGCGGCCAGTAGCACGAAGCGGCGTCCCAGTGCGTCGGACAGCGGGCCGAAGAACAGCAGCGAGGGAAGCAGTCCGGCGACGTAGAC
Source organism: Rhodococcus sp. A14 (assembly GCF_011603105.1). Classification (NCBI taxonomy): domain Bacteria; kingdom Bacillati; phylum Actinomycetota; class Actinomycetes; order Mycobacteriales; family Nocardiaceae; genus Rhodococcus; species Rhodococcus sp. A14. The sequence goes on from NZ_JAAOQS010000095.1 coordinate 25,134, forward strand.
GGCGAAGATCAGCGTCTGGACCAGCGGGGTGAATCCGAACTCGTGGCGGTAGAGCGAGTACAGCGCCGTGGGGATGTTGGCGCCGAGGAGCAGCACGACGAGGAGGTAGTTCAGGCCGTGGAAGTGGCGGCTGGTGGTGCGGGCCGTGACGGTCGGGACGGTGTCGGCGTGAGCGGTTGACGTGGACGTGTGGGGTCGCCTCCTCAGGCTGTCCGAATACATGGGACGTCCTACGTAGTTTAGGCGGGCCGGTCGTCAGTCGCGAGCCGGCGAGGTGTGAGGATGAGTACATGGCAGTGGTTCGGCGCGAGTCCGCGTATCAGCAGTCCCTGGACTGGATGCGTGGCCGGATCGCCCAGGGCGACTGGACGGTGGGCGAGCGGATCCCGACGGAACCCGAGCTGATGACGCTGCTCGGGGTCGGGCGCAACACCGTGCGCGAGGCCATCAAGACCCTCACGTCGACGGGCATCCTCGAGATCCGGCGCGGGTCCGGGACGTTCGTGCGGGCCCGCACCGACATCGGCGGGCTGCTCGGGCGGCAGGTCGCGGTCGCCGAGATGCTGAACGTCTTCGAAGTCCGGCGAGCGCTCGAGACCGAGGCCGTCCGCCTGGCATGCGGTCGCCGCACGGACGACGATCTGCGGTCCCTGTCTGCGCTACTCGACGAGCGGCAGCGAACGACGGATCAGCCGTCCCGGTTCGCGGACGCCGACCTCGCGTTCCACCTCGGGGTCGTGGAGGCCGCGCACAATCCGGTGCTGTCCGACCTGTTCGCCGGCATCCTCGAACCCACCCGCGCCACGTACGACTTCACCGAGGGCGTCCACCCCCCGTCGCTGACCACCGACGACCACCGTGCCGTCGTCGACGCGATCGCCGCCCGCGACGAGGACGCCGCGGTCCGGGCCGCCCTCGGCTACCTCGACCGCGTGCTCGACGCGGTGCACCAGGCCTCCCGCCCGTGAGTGGTTGACGAGTCCCTGCACTCCCGGGCCACTCACGGGCGGCGGAGCCGCCTGTCGGCGAACGTGTTGAGCGCCCCGGCCATGTCCTCGGCCCGTCCGCTGGTGACGGTCAGCCGGTCGCCGCAGGCGGTCGTGACGATCACGGCGGGACCGGTCCTCGTCACGACGCCGTAGTTCCGTCGGCCCTTCACCTTGAGTCCCCAGCCGCCGAAGTCGTCGAACGGCTTGATCACGTCGACGCGGGCGCCCTCGATCTCGTCGACGCCGTACTGCAGGGCGGTCATGCCCATGTTCACCACCCGGATACCGGACGGATCGACGATCACCCGGAAGCGAAGCAAGCTCACGATCAGCAGCCCGACCGGCACGAACACCGCGAGGGGCCACCACCCGTCGACGAGCAGGCAGACGGCGACGGCGGGCGCGACACCGAGCAGCAGGAGCAACACCAGCGAGCCAACGGTGCCGAAACCGACCGTGTCCGCGACCGTCGCCGGGTCGTCGGCGCGCGGCAACCGGGGGTCGGGTGGACTCGTGGCGGACACCCGGGACCGGTAGTCGCGCAGCAGGGCGGCGCCGAGCAGGCCGACGACCGCGCCGATCACGACGCCGAGGCCGAGCGACCACAACGGAAGTTCGGTATTCGAGACGTCTGTGACGTCGAGTTGGACGTAGAGCAGCACCACCTGCACCGTCAGGATCAGACCGACCACGGACAATCCGACGACGAGCATCGTGCGACGCATCATCAGCATCGCCTGGGCCAGGGCGGCGATCGCGGCGCATCCGCCACCGAACAGCACCGTCACCAGGGCAAACGTCCAGGCGCTGGACATCGGGGTGGCGAAGCCGTCGGGCGAGGTGGTGGTCCAGTGGGTGGCGATCTCCGCCGGGAGCCGCGGTTCCCAGACCTTCGTGAGGATCACCCCGCACAGGGCGGCGACCACCGGCAGCAGGAGACCGAACACTGCGCCTGCGGGGTCGACGACGCGCGAGGACTTCACCGGACGGGCCGTCGCCAGCCGGTCAGGACGGCTGGCAGGCGCCCTTCAGCGAGCACGCGCCGCAGGAACTGCCGCACCCGCCGGTGTCGGCAGCGGGCACCGCCGCGGCGGCACGGGCACCGAGCGATCCGCCCGTCGCCGCGGTGAGAGCGGCAGCCACGACGCTGACGAGGACGGCGCCGATTCCGAAGACTCCGCCGATCAGGATTCCGGCGATTCCGCCGATGACGAGGAGCCCGGCAGCGGCAAGCAGGGTGGGCCCTGCGACCTTGTTGGCCAGCGCGAACGTCTGATCGTCGCGCATCGTCTCGGGGGTGCGGACACCCGCCCACCGGTTGCGCGGGAGGCGCTCGGCGAGGCCTGCAACGGCGACACCGGAGACAGCGACGGCGAGCACGAACAGCACGACGGAGGCAATCAACACGTGACCAGGATACGGCGGACCCGGACGCGCAGGTGAGCCCGGGTGGGGTGAGGCTCTACCCTGGTTGACGGTATCCCCCTAATTCAGAATGTCAGCCAAGTAGATAGCGACCACAGTGACCGAGCACGTGCAGCCCGCCAACCCGTCCGACGCGACCCCGCAGCACCGCTACACCGCGGAACTCGCCGGCCAGATCGAGCAGCGCTGGCAGGACCGGTGGAGCGAGGAGGGCACGTTCAACGCGCCCAACCCGGTCGGTCCCCTCGCCGGCGACGTTCCCGCGGACAAGTTGTTCGTGCAGGACATGTTCCCGTACCCGTCGGGGACGGGTCTGCACGTGGGCCACCCGCTCGGCTACATCGCCACCGACGTGTTCGCCCGCTATCACCGCATGCAGGGCCACAACGTGCTGCACACCCTCGGCTACGACGCGTTCGGTCTGCCTGCCGAGCAGTACGCGGTGCAGACGGGCACGCACCCGCGGACCACCACCGAGGCCAACATCGGCAACATGAAGCGGCAGCTGCGCCGCCTCGGGCTCGGCCACGACGAACGCCGCACGTTCGCGACCACCGACACCGACTTCTACCACTGGACGCAGTGGATCTTCCTGCAGATCCACGACGCGTGGTTCGACAAGGAGGCGGGCAAGGCCCGGCGCATCTCGGAGCTCGAGGCCGAGTTCGTGTCGGGTGCGCGGTCGCTGGAGGACGGACGGGACTGGGCGTCGCTGTCCGTGTCCGAGAAGGAGGCGGTCCTCGACTCCTACCGCCTCGTCTACCACTCCGATTCGATGGTCAACTGGTGTCCCGGTCTGGGCACGGTGCTGGCGAACGAAGAGGTCACCGCGGACGGTCGCAGCGACCGCGGCAACTTTCCCGTGTTCCGTAAGCACCTGCAGCAGTGGATGATGCGCATCACCGCGTACTCGGACCGTCTGGTGGACGACCTGGAGTACCTGGACTGGCCCGAGAAGGTCAAGACCATGCAGCGCAACTGGATCGGGCGCTCGCACGGTGCGCAGGTGAAGTTCGCCGTGGCGGTCGAGCGGAGCGAGGGTGAATCCACGGTCCACGACGTCGAGGTGTTCACGACGCGTCCGGACACGCTGTTCGGCGCGACGTACGTGACGCTGGCGCCGGAGCACGAACTGGTGGACGACATCGTTGCGGCCGAGTGGCCCGAGGGTGTCGATTCGCGCTGGACCGGTGGTGCCGCGACTCCCGCTGAAGCGGTTGCAGCGTACCGGAAGTCGATCGCGTCGAAGTCGGATCTCGAGCGTCAGGAGTACAAGGAGAAGACGGGTGTCTTCCTCGGCACCTACGCCGTGAACCCGGTGAACGGGCACAACCTGCCGGTGTTCATCGCCGACTACGTCCTCACCGGCTACGGCACGGGCGCCATCATGGCCGTCCCGGGTCACGACCACCGCGACTACGAGTTCGCGACCGAGTTCGGCCTCGACATCGTCGAGGTGATCTCCGGCGGCGACCTCACCAAGGACGCGTACACCGGCGACGGCACCATCGTGAACTCCGATTTCCTGAACGGGATGAGCGTCGCCGACGCCAAGAAGGCGATCACCGACCGCCTGGAAGCGGACGGCACCGGCAAGGGCACCATCCAGTACAAGCTGCGCGACTGGCTGTTCGCGCGTCAGCGGTACTGGGGCGAGCCGTTCCCGATCGTGTACGACGCCGAGGGCAACGCGCACGCCCTGCCGGAATCGTCTCTGCCGGTGGAGCTCCCGGAGGTCGAGGACTACGCACCCGTGTCGTTCGATCCCGACGACGCGTCCTCGGAGCCCTCTCCCCCGCTGGCGAAGGCCGTCGACTGGGTCGACGTCGAACTCGACCTCGGTGACGGACTGCAGACGTACCGCCGCGACACCAACGTGATGCCGCAGTGGGCGGGCAGCTCGTGGTATCAGCTGCGGTACATCGACCCCACGAACCCGGACGTGTTCTGCGACAAGGAGAACGAACGGTACTGGACGGGTCCGCGGCCGGAGATCCACGGACCGAACGATCCCGGCGGCGTCGACCTGTACGTCGGTGGTGTCGAGCACGCGGTGCTGCACCTGCTGTACTCGCGGTTCTGGCACAAGGTGCTGTTCGACCTCGGCTATGTCAGCTCGAGTGAGCCGTACCGCCGGCTGTACAACCAGGGCTACATCCAGGCGTACGCGTACACCGACGCGCGTGGCGTGTACGTGCCCGCCGACGAGGTGGAGGAGAAGGACGGCAAGTTCTTCCACCAGGGCGTCGAGGTCAACCGCGAGTACGGGAAGATGGGCAAGAGCCTCAAGAATTCCGTGTCGCCGGACGAGATCTGCGAGGAGTACGGCGCCGACACGCTCCGCGTGTACGAGATGTCGATGGGCCCGCTGGACACGTCCCGTCCGTGGGCGACCAAGGACGTCGTCGGTGCGCAGCGCTTCCTGCAGCGCGCCTGGCGTGTGGTGGTCGACGAGGAGTCCGGTGCACTGCGCGTCACCGACGACGCCCCGACGGAGGACACGCTGCGCGCGCTGAACAAGGCGATCGCCGGTGTCGGCGAGGACTACACGGCCCTGCGGGACAACACGGCGGCGGCCAAGCTGATCGAGTACACCAACCACCTCACCAAGGCGTACCCCGGCGGTGCCCCCCGCTCGGTGGTGGAGCCGCTGGTGCTGATGCTGGCACCGCTGGCCCCGCACCTCGCGGAGGAACTGTGGTCGCGGCTCGGGCACGAGAAGTCCCTGGCCCACGGACCGTTCCCGGTGGCCGAGGAGAAGTGGCTGGTGGAAGACACCGTCGAGTACCCGATCCAGGTCAACGGCAAGGTCCGCAGCCGCGTGACCGTCGCCGCCGACGCCCCGCGCGAGGAGATCGAGAAGATCGCGCTGGCCGACGACAAGATCGTGGCGCTCCTCGACGGCCAGGATCCCCGCAAGGTGATCGTCGTCCCCGGCAAGATGGTCAACATAGTGCGCTGACGCGCCCGTGAGTACTTGTTAACCACGGGCGGTTGACAAGTACTCACGGGTGGTTTGATACATGGGTGCAACTCGTGATCGAGGCAACCGACCTTCCCGGATCGTCGTGCCCGCCGGGGGCCAATTTCCCCGGCTACGACAACATCCACGTGGCGGTGCAACGCCGCGGTGCCCACGCCGGCCTGCTCGGTCTGCATCCGGGAGACGCGACCACCGCGCGCTGGGTTCTCGACTGCACGGCGACCCCGACGCCGACGGGTCTCGACATCACCGGACCGTACGTGCAGGGCCGTCCGGGCGCGCGGTTCGTCTACCTGTCGTGGGGGGCGGTCGATGCCGACGGCGGATTCGACATGTTCCGCCGGGCGAAGTTGATGTGGGACGCGGTGGATCCGGCGACTGCGGAGGCCGCGTCGGCTGCCGGTCGCATCACGGCGCGGCTCGGGCTCACCGACGCCCGCGGAAATCCGCTGTGCGCTGCGGTGTGTCCGCCGTCGATCGAGTGGTCGGTGTAGCCGATCGCCGTATCCCCTGCGCGTAGGGTGAGGGTATCGGCGGCACTTCGCATGCGAACGCCCAAGATCGCGTCGCCGCCGACAGAGATATCGGCTGCCTCGCGGCCGAGGCGGGAGCGTCGTCATGACGCTACAACAGGATCGCAACTTTCCGGGTCGTCTTCACGGTGCCCATACTCGTGGCGGCCCGGCGCAGTCGCCGCGCCTGCGGTTGAAGCCCGAAGCGCCCGGTGCGGGCACTGTGGACGGCGCCTGGTGGCCCCGATCGCGCGACCTCACCGTGGAGATTCCGGATCTGGTTGCGCTGGTGGCAATTCGAGTGGGTGTCGTCGTTCGGGTCGTGTACGACATCAAGGCCTGGCTTCCTGCTCCGCGCCGCATGATGGTTGCGGGTCGATCGGTGCATCTCGACGGCTACGAGTACCAGCCGATCAACACCCTGTACGTGAGCGGTGTGAAGCGGACGAGGCTGACGCTTCTGGTGGTGCCCCCCGAGGCCGATGCCCGCTATGCCGATTCGACGATGCACAGGGCGGCCAACCCCAACAGTGCCCTGACCGCCGACGAGCTGCTGATGTCGGGCATCAGGGGCATCAGGGATGGCTTCGACCGCACCTCGAGCGCGAAGGGACGTGAACGATGACGCACGACGAAAACATCACGCATTCCGGTCGTGGGCTGGGACTCTCTCGGCCGACGGCCGACGGTGGGCAGCCTTTCGACGCACCCACCCGGACCCCGAGACTGCTCCTGCGCGCTCGTGGCGAGGTCTCGGAGGGTGTCGACGGGGCGTGGTGGCCCCGGACCACCAACCTGACCACCGAATTGCACGACCTGATCAGCGCACTGACGGATCGAGTGGGAACGACCGAACGCGTCGCCTTCGACTGGAACTCGTTGAGCATCTCGCAACGCGGCATCGACCGGCAGGACGGAATCGAGGTGTCCGGCCCGGATCCGGACCAGCCGCCCGACATCATGTACGTCTTCGGCACCGACGGCCGTCGGCTCGACATCCTGATCGTCGGACCCAACACGGACGCCGACAATGCTTTCGAGGCGATGCAGAGGGCGGTGGGTCTCGCTCCGGACCGATAGACGCTATCGGCTCTCGGACCCGTGCAGGGCCGGCGGCCGTTCGAGGTGACGGGGACGCTTCTCCCGCATCCACGGCAGCGCTGCGGACGCGATCAGGACGACGGCCATTCCCGTCCACTGCGGCGGGGACAGTTGCTCGCCCAGCAGAATCTGCGCGGCCAGTCGTCGGCATCGCCGGCGGCAAAGGCGTCCAGTGCGGTTCTGGGTCTGATCGTGATCCTGGTGCGCCGCGGAATCCCGGAGTCGCCGCGCTGGCTCCTGAAGAACGGCCGCGTGGCCGACGCCGAGGCCGTGGTCGAGAAGATTTACGAGGAGAAACTCGACCTGAGCAAGGTCACGGTCGAGGACACGGCGGACAAAGCCGAAGGCCGACATCCGGATCTACTTCCGGGGCCAGTACCTTGCCCGGCTGATCATGTGCAGCGCTTTGTATCTGGCGGTCGTCACCCCGCTCTACGCACTGCTGACCTTTCTGCCCACGATCCTGTCGGGCTTCTCGATCTCCGGCGACGGTTCCGCGGGGCTCATCGTCGAAACCGTCATCATCGGGCTCATCGTCGCCGGATCCATTCCCGCGCTGTTCCTGGTCGAGAAGTGGGGCCGGCGTCCGATCGCCGTGGTCCCGCTGGCACTGATGGTGATTCCGCTGGCAGGACTGTGGTTGTGGGCGGACGGGCCCCTCTGGTTCATCGTCGCCGCCTTCTGCGCGTACGCGTTCATCTCCGGCGGTCCGAGCATCCTGGTGTGGATCTACCCCAACGAACTCTTCCCCACCGAGTTCAGGGCGACTGCGGTGGGAATCGCCACCGCGGTGAGCCGGTTCGGTCCCGCGACGGGCACGTACCTGCTGCCGCTGAGTATCTCGGCCCTGGGAACCGGCACCACGATGCTCTTCGGTGCAGTGCTGACGGCGGTCGCATTCGTGATCTGCTTCTTCATGTCTCCGGAGACGAAGGGGAAGTCACTGGAAGAAGTGTCCTCCGTAACCACTGCTCCGGCCATGGGGGCGAGCGCTCCACGGTTGGAGAAGTTGGAGGAGGCCTCCGCCCCGCGAACCTGACGAATCGTTCCCGTCCGCCCCTGCCGACTCCGCGACGTCGGCAGGGGCGGACCCCTGTGCGGACATGTCCCGCTGCCTGGGAGAAGGGTCTCCCCACCGCGCCGGTGCTGCGTTACTCTCACCACTAGAACACGTTCTATCCGACTGAGGAGTTCGCATCATGGCACCGTCCGCAGAAGACATCCGCAAGACCGTCGAGAGGTACATCGAGGCGGTGGCGACCGGGACCGCCGACGACGTCGTCTCGCTGTACGCCGAGGGCGCCACCGTGGAGGATCCGGTGGGTACCGAGCCCCGGACCACGGTGGAATCGCTGCGGGAGTTCTACGGGGTGATCGAACCGCTGAAGCAGACCGGCGAGCTCCTGACGCTGAAGATCGCCGGCAACTCGGCCGCGTTCCACTTCTCCCTCGTCACCGACCTTGGTGAGCAGAAGCTCGAGATCGCGCCGATCGACGTGATGACGTTCGACGACGACGGCAAGATCACGTCCATGCGCGCCTTCTGGTCGCAGGAGGACATGATCACGAGCTGACCGACTGCCGGGGCCCGGCAACCACACCGCAATTCGGCCCGGCTGATCAGCGTCTGTGCTTACCATGGCGTGGTGGCCACCGACGTCGCCGGGCAGGCCGCACGGCGTGCCCGACGCAGAGCAGTCGTTCGAGCCGGTACGCGCCCCGGGCGCGCACCGCGTAGCTGGCTGGCGGTCGCCGGGGCCCTGACCGTCACGGTGCTCGTGGCGTGTTCCTCGGGTTCCGGGTCCAACCCCGATCCGGTCGACCTGGACCGGGCCACCGACAACGGGCAGCTTCCGTGGACGGAAGTGCTGCTTCCGCCGCAGACGCCGACGACGGTTCCGTTCGGTCCGCCGGGCACCGACCTGCCGAGCGAGCCCCGCCCTGCCGGGATCCGGGTGATCGGCGACCGTGCCGGCCTTTACGGCGGAAGTCCCGACAGGGTGCTCTGCGATCGGCAGCGTCTCGTCGACGACCTCGAGCAGGATCCGGCGAGGCTGCAGGCCTGGTCGAGTGTGTTCCAGGTCGACGACGTGCGGAACTACGTCCGGACCCTGACTCCAGTGCTGCTCCGTGCGGACACCCGTGTCACCAATCACGGCTTCGACGACGGGCATGCGAGCGCGTTCCAGTCCGTCCTCGAGGCGGGAACCATCGTGCTGATCGACGACCACGGCGTTCCCCGCGTCCGATGTGTGCGCGGAAGCCCACTGCTGTCCCCGGTGGTGAACGAGAACGCGGACGTGCAGGGTGATCCGTGGCCGGGTTTCCAGCAGGACAGGTTGTACGTCGTGCAGCCCTCCAACCTGGCGATGACCGAAGTGACCGTGGTGGATCTGATGACCGGTGGACTGTCGTCGGTGCCGATCGGTTCCGGCCCGCAGCAGCCGGCGGAGCGCCCGAATCCGGTGGCACCCGTGGAAGCCCAGGCGCCGGTGGCGGATTCGCCGCCTGCGGTGGTGCAGCAAGCCGCTCCCCGTCCCGCGCCGGCTCCCTCCCCGGAACCTGCGCCTC
>NZ_JAAOQS010000096.1:0-34573 GCF_011603105.1 Rhodococcus sp. A14
CGCTGCTTGACTTTCCGGGCATCCGCGCTCTCGCCCGACCCGGTTTCCTTCCCTGCCATTCATCAATGATCAAGCAGCACGGTGCGAATCACGCGCAACGACACACCCTATTACCGAAACATCTTTAGGCGGTCACCGCCGCGCAGTGTTTGTGTGTTCGTCTCGATGGCGGCGGAGGATCGTCTCGTCGGTGATGCTGACATCCCAGAGACCCGCTCCTCCGGCATTGCGGTTGGCGTTCTGGACATTGGCGCCGCCATCGATCGACAGGATTTCGCCCGTGATGTAGGTGGCATCGTCGCTGAGGAGGAACGCGACAGAACCAGCGATCTCCTCCGGTGTTCCGGGGCGCCGCAGCGGTGAAGTGCCTGCGCGACGGATCATGTCGGCCTGCCCGGACGCTCCGAAGATGGTGGTCGGAACGATGCCGGGTGCAATTCCGTTCACGCGTACTCCGATCGGGCCCCCGTACACCGCTGCCCCGTGCACTAGTCCGACAACACCGTGTTTGGACGTGGTGTAGGCCAGGAGATCGTTGCTTCCCCGCAACCCCGCGATGGAGGAGGTGACCACGATCGATCCCGTCGTGCCTTCCGCCAGATACTGACGAAACGCGGCGCGGATGCCGAGGAAGGGACCGCGCAGATTTACCGCCATCACCTTGTCCCACTCGTTGACCGGCACATCCACGAGTTCGGCGAGCGACCCTGCGATGCCGGCATTGAGGAAGTGAAAGTCCACAGTGCCGAAGGCCTTGACGGCCTCGGCCATGTAGTGCTCGACACCCTCCTCCGAGGACACATCGCTCCCGACCGCGATCGCCTCGCCGGGAAGATCCGCCGCACTTTTCTGGGCCGCCTCGGCGTCAAGGTCGACGGCGACCACCTTGACCCCTTCCTCCGACAAGCGCTGAGCCGCGGCCTGCCCCAGCCCACCGGCCGCTCCGGTGACGATCGCCACCTTGTCCTCGAGTCCACTAGCTGGCATCTTTCATTCCTCTCCAACAATGAGTCCCGACCGAACCGACTCGTCGCTTCCGGGAGTCGGCCGCGATCAGGCTCGACACGACGAGACGTCAGACTCGTTCGGGCTGTGCGATTATCACGGTGTCGTTGGTGCGGCGGAGTTCGTCGACGAGAATCGGGAAGGCGGTCGTCGCTGCCTGCATGCCCATCACACTCGCGATTTCCATGACCTCGAGAATTTCTTCCTTCGTCGCTCCGTAGCCGAGCGCGTTGCGCATATGCAGCTTCCATCCAGGAACGTACAAGTGCGTCGCGGCGGCGTCGAAGGCGATGTAGATGAATTCCTTCACCTTCGGCTCCAATGTCCCGGTTTCCCACGAGAGGGAGGAGAAGTCGGTGTAGGCGCCGAAGATCTCCGGGTCCAGCTCCAGCATCTCGTCCCAAAACTGGTGCCAGTAGCCGCGGTTCGCGGTGAACCGGGCCTTCAACTCCTCCTGGTACTCCGACAACGGTGCGGCAGACTCACGCAGACCTTGCTCCTCGAGCACTTCGACGAGCAGGGGCACCCCAATGTTCATCGCATGGATCCCCAGCGTGCTGGTCAGCTCGATCACTTCCATGATCTCGCCGGGGGTCGCGCTGAGCTCGAGCGCCCGCCGGATGTGCTGGCGTACGCCAGGGGCGTGGAGGTGTGTGGCGGCGGCATCGACGGCGAGATAGACAAGTTCTTTGGTCTTGTCGTCGAGGTGGTTTTTCTTCCACGGCACCTCGGCGAAGCTGACGTAGGCAGCCAGGAACGCTGGCCGCAGGTCGCGGATCGCCTCCCAGGACTCGTCCCAGGCCCCGTGGATGTCGATGATGCGTTGCTTGAGTCGGTCGTGCTCGGCGCTCGACGTCATAGTTGTCTCCCGATGGTTCAGTTGCTGGGTTCTGCCCAACGCGCGATCTCGGTGTGATCGGCGGTGGGTGCGAGGTCGTCGGCGGCCTGTTCCCACAGCGCCGTCGCCTGTGCACCGAGTCGACTCGGTGCACCGACCTGCTCTGCGAGATCGACGGCGATCTTCATGTCCTTGAGCATCAGCCGCAGACCGAATCCCGAGTCGAACGTGCCAGGAAGGACGAAGTTCGGGTACTTGTTGTCGGTCGACCCGCTTCGTCCGCTCGAGGTATTGATCAGTTCGACCATGACCTTGGGGTCCAGGCCGAATCGCTCCCCGGCGGCGATCCCCTCGGCGGTGGCGAGCAGATGAGTGGCGGAGAGAAGATTATTGATGGCTTTGAGTGCGTGGCCGGCGCCGACGCTTCCGGCGTGTTTGGTCGACCCCAGGTGGGACAGGACGGGTTGGGCACGGGCGACGGCGGTCTCGTCGCCTCCGACCATGATGGTCAGCCGTCCGGCCTCCGCGCCTTTCACTCCGCCGGAGACCGGTGCGTCGATGAGGGATATCGCGAGAGCTTCGAGGTCCTCGGCGAGCTTGCGCGTCGAGGTCGGCTCCGAGGAGCTCATGTCGATGACGGTGGTCTGCGGCCTGAGATTGCCGCGTACGGCGGGATCCGCGAGAACCGTCTCGACGACAGTCGAGTTCGGGAGCATCAAGATCACGAACTCGGCTCCGTCAACTGCCGCCGCAGCACTGTCAACTGAGTTTCCGCCGGTGTCCTGCAGCCTCTGCCGCGCGTCGGTGCTGGGGTCGAATCCGTTCACGCGGTGGCCGGCCGAAACAAGACGGGCCGACATCGGCCCGCCCATATTTCCCAGCCCGATGAACGCGATGGTGGTGCCCGCCTGTGAAGTCTGGCCTGTCATGTTCTGTTCCTCAGTTCTCGAGCGTCGATCTCGCGCCGGAGGTGGACGTGCCGGATGCATCCGGCTGAGACGGCCGGTCGTCGGGTGTGGAGGTGCGTCACGGTGCCGGCGCCGGGGTGGTTCCGGAGTACTCCTCGGGGCGCACTTCCTCGGCCCAGATCGTCGTTCCGAGCGAGATGGCGATATGAGTCATGAACGAGCCCGGACCTGCACCATGCCAATGTCGCTCACCCGGCGGGCACCACACGGTGTCGCCGGCCTTGAGGACCCGAATCCCGTCCGCTGCGGTTCCGACCAAGCCTTCACCGGCGAGGACCTGGAGAATCTGGCCATGCTCGTGCTCATGCCAGTAGGTGCGAGCGCCGGGTAGGAAGTTGACGGAGTTGATGGTGACACCGTCAGTAGCCGGCATGGTCAGATAGTTGTGCACGATGCCGGTGAACTGAGAGCCGGTCTTGCGTGCGGTTCCGGATTGTTCGATGCCATGGATGATCTTCACGGTGATTCCTTAGGTCGTGACGGCATCGTGCAATCGGACGTTTCCCGAGACGTCACCGATTGCGTCGACAACCGTGTTACTGATCCGGTCCGAGTAGCCGAGTTGCTTGGCCAGACCGAAGGATGCGAGTGGAGCTGCGGAGTTGGGGCTGGCCACGCCAAGACCTGCGACGAGCTCGACGTAGGCGAGGACGTCTTTCATCATCAGCGAGTTCGTCAAACCGCCCTCGAGGTAGTCGCCGTGGATGATTCGCGGAAACCGGTTCAGCGTCGCGAAATTCACGCCCGAGCTGTTGTTGAGGACGTCGAGGAGGACCTCGAGGTCGAGACCTGCCTTCCGTGCCGCCACCATCACCTCGGCGGTGGCGGAGAGCGAAATTGCGTTCAGAAAGTTGTTCAACAGCTTGGCGGTGTGCCCGGATCCGACGGTTCCGCAATGGAAGATCTTCTTCGAGAAGTGTTCGAGGATTGGGGTTACTTCCGCGATCGTCTCCGGGTCGCCACCGACCATCAACGTCAAGGTTCCCGATTCCGCCGCTGCCGCGCCGCCGGAGATACCTGCGTCGACGAACCGGACTCCCTTGCTGTGCAGTTGCTGATGAAGCCGTCGTGTCGATTCCGGTGCCGACGTGCTCAGGTCGACCAGGATCTGACCCGGACGCGCGTTCGCCAGAATGCCGTCGTCACCGAGTACGACCGATTCGACGATCTTGCTCTCGGGAAGCGAGAGCAAAATGATGTCGGAGTTCTGCACAACCTCGCCCACCGACGACGCGACGACCGCGCCGGCATCGCGTACCCCGTCGGTTCGGGTGTCGAACCCGAGCACCCGCTCGTTCGCCGAGGTGATGCATCGGGCCATGCGCCCACCCATGTTGCCGAGCCCGATGAATCCGACTCGGCTGGTGGAAACGATCGACTCCGAGTCGATCTCAACGCTGTTTGTCATCAATGCTCCCTTTGTTCAGAGGTAGGCGGCCGATCGACGCGGCGACTCCCGCCAGTGCGCCCTCGTACTGTTCGTGACGGTCGAGGACCTGAGGATCGTGCCCCGGAATCAAGATCGCGTTCCGCTCTTCGACGATTCGCTTCATCTGGTCGAACCCGGCGTACATCGCTTCCAGGTCTGCCACGACCAGGAAGGGCATGTCGCGGTCGATTTCCTCGTAGTAATGCGTGGCGTCCGAGGCCAGCAGGACCATGCCTTCACTGGTCTTGACCGTGAGGATGGACTGACCCGGGGAGTGGCCTCCCAGCTGGATCATCTCGATACCCGGTGCAACTTCGATCGATCCTGTGTGGAACTGCATGCGCCCCTCATCGTGGATCCGGCGCAGATGGGCGAGTTCGGCGTTCTCGACCGAATGGTGATACTGCAGCCTGCGGGCGTACGGTCCGGTCCAGAAGTCGAACTCCCGCTTCGGAATGATGACCGGTGAGCGCGGGAACAGATCAGCGTTGCCGACGTGGTCGTAATGCGCATGGGTCAGAATCAGTGTGGCCTCGTCCGGTTCGACACCGGTCAGCTTCAACGCCTCCCGCGGGTGAATCAGGTGTCCTCGCCCGCGGTTGAATCCTCCCTGCTCGCTGTAGCCGGTGTCGACCACGAACGTTCTCTGCGCGTTCCGCACGATCCAGAAGTAGTAATCCATTCCCATCGGAGCATCCGGCTCTCCGTACAGGTGGTAGTTCAGGTAGATCTGGCTCCGCACCGTCTGCCGGGATGCGTAACGGACGACGATGACTTCGTACTCGTCATCTACCTCGGTGTTCACGAAACCGTCCTCCATCTTGCGGTGCCGTCGTATCGGGCCAACCCGTCCACGGGTTTGTATTCTCGTATTACAATAGTTGGTGATGGTCTTCTTGGCTATGCCCAGTCTTGAAATCGTTGTGCATCTACGCAGTTGGCGGCAGGCGCTTTTCCGAGATGCGGGGGAGGACGATGATCTCGCCCGATTGACAATAGTGTGTGACAAAACGTACTACTAGGAGCGTGGCGCGACGTTCGCGCCGCGTTGCACAGTGAGCCAAGGCGCTGAACGCCTCCGGTGCGCAATGACCAGGAAGATTCGGTGACTGCCCCTCGAGTGCTGCTTCGGCTGACGCCGGGGCGTGATCGGACAGCCGGCCAATGTCGGCAGCCGAGAGTTTTGTCAGACGAGCTGTGCAGCTCCGGATCAACCGAAAGAAGAGGGCGATGTCGACTAGTCGCACGCGTAAAGAAACCTACGAGGACGGTATCGAGATGCGAAAGGCAGTCCTCGGTGCCGCCCACGTCGAGCGGTCGTTGAACAATGTGACGGAGTTTTCCCGCCCCATCCAGGAACTCGTCACCGAGTACTGCTGGGGTGCGGTCTGGACCAGGGAGGGGATCGATCGCAAGACGCGCAGTCTGCTGAATCTGGCGATGCTCACCACCTTGAACCGCTCCCATGAGCTCGCTGTGCACGTGCGCGGAGCGGTGACCAATGGCTGCTCGGACGAGGAGATTCAGGAAGTGCTCATCCAGGCCGCCGTCTATGTCGGCGTGCCGGCCGCGCTGGAATCGTTCCGGGTGGCCGAAGCGACGCTCAAGGACGTGCGAGCGAACGTCTGACCTGTGATAAGGGCGCTGCGGTCGCCTCACCGACGGTGTGGCACTGCCGGATGCGGCGGGCACCGCCCCGACTGATTCGTGTCCACGGAACGCGTGCCTCGTGCAAGTGATGACCGGGCGGCCCGAAGCTCCATATGCGAGCCGCTGCCGCCCGGACATCGGCTGGCGCAGCGCCGTCTGGCAGGTTGGCCGCCGCAGCATGGGCGGTCCCGCACAGGGGTACCGCGCAACCGCCGGACCCGCGCCGGCGGCCGGGACTGGCAGGCGTCTGCGCCGACGCACCGCGCCCGGGTGAGGACGGACCTCGCGGGCACACCAGTGAAACGACGAGCGAAAGTTGCAAGCGATGACAGTTTCGGCACCACGCGAAGGTGATCTTCTCGCGAATATTCCCACAGGCCTTTTCATTGGTGGCCAGTGGAGGAGCAGCGCGAGCGGTGAGACGTTCGGGGTCGAGGATCCTCGACTGGGTACGCGCTCGTGGACGTCGCTGATGCAACTCCCTCCGATGGTCTGGCTGCGCTGAACGCGGCTGCCGACGCGCAGACGGAATGGGCAGCGGTCGCGCCACGCACACGGGGTGAGATCCTTCGACGAGCGTTCGAAGCCGTCACCGAGCGAGCGGACGACTTCGCCCTGTTGATGACCCTCGAGATGGGTAAATCGATTGCGGAGTCACGCGGTGAAGTCGCATACGGAGCCGAATTTCTCAGATGGATCTCCGAAGAATCGGTCCGTGCGTTCGGGCGCTATTCCGTATCGCCGAACGGCGCATCACGGCTGCTGGTGACGAAGAAGGCGATCAGCCCGTGCTTACCGATCACGCCCTGGAACTTTCCGCTGGCATGGCGACCCGCAAGATCGCACCGGCCATCGCAGCCGGGTGCACCATTATCCTCAAGCCCGCCGCCCTGACCTCGTTGCTCTTCGCTGCCGTTCTCGCCGACGCGGGTCTTCCTCCCGGCGTCCTCAAAGTTGTGCCGACGTCCAGAGCCCGAGACGTCACTGCGCCCCTGATCGCCGATCCGCGACTGAGAAAAATCTCGTTCACCGGCTCGACAACGGTGGGCCGGTCGCTGATTCGAGACTCGGCGACGAACGTGCTCCGGACATCGATGGAACTGGGCGGCAATGCACCCTTTCTGGTGTTCGAAGATGCCGATCTGGACGCGGCAGTGTCGGTCGCAATGGCGGCAAAAATGCGGAACATGGGCGAGGCCTGCACCGCCGCGAATCGCTTCATCGTCCACGAATCCGTATCGGAAGCCTTCTGCGCGGAGTTCGCCAAACGGATGTCGGCGCTGATCGTGGGGCGAGGTACCGAGGGAACCAGCCAGGTCGGACCCCTCATCGACGCAAAGAGTAGGACGAACTTCCACGACTTGGTTACCAGCGCGGTGACCGGCGTCCTCACCGGCGCCGCGAATATCGACGGCCCCGGCTACTTTTGCGCACCGACAGTGCTGTCCAACGTCCCGAAAGTTCCAAGAGCAGTTCACGAGATACAGCACGGTCCGTGCAGCAATCGGGGTACTCCACTCACCGCGACAGGACCGAGAACGCGGGACACTGGCCGACTGAGTCGAACTGTCAAGCATTTGAATCAGGTCGAGCTGAATGTGCCCACGCGGAACTATCCGACGGTGCCCGTTGTTGACGCATGCAGCAGTCGCGAGGTATCGCGGCACTCGACGAAGGGGCCCAAGAGATATGCGCATCGGAATCATCGGAGCTGGTCAGATCGGTGGCACGCTGACACGCAGGCTGACTGCGCTCGGTCACGATGTGTGCGTGTCGAACTCTCGGACACCCGACACCCTCGCAGCCCTCGAGGCGGAGACCGGCGCAAAGGCGGTACTGAACACCGAAGCCGCCGAGGGTGCGGACCTGGTGATCGTGAGCATCCCGCAGAAGAACGTCGTGGACCTTCCCGCCGGTATTCTCGCCGGCGCTGCCGATGGTGCTCCGGTGATCGAGACCAACAACTACTATCCGCAGCAGCGAGACGGATTGATCGCCGCCATCGAAGACGGTCAGGCAGAAAGTGAATGGGTGCAAGAACACCTCGGAGTGCCGGTGTTCAAGGCATTCAACGGAATCTGGTGGAAGCACCTTCTCGAGAAGGGCCTACCGGAAGGATCGAGCGGCCGGATCGCGATCCCCGTCGCGGGCGACGACGCACTGAAGAAGCAGGTCGTATTCGATCTGATCAATCAGCTCGGCTTCGACCCTGTCGACGCGGGCACAGTCGAAGATTCCTGGCGTCAGCAGCCGGGAACCCCGTTCTACGGCAAGAATTTTGATCGGGAAGCCACGTTGAAGGCACTCGCTCAGGCAACGCCTGAGCGCACAGACGAGTGGCGCGCTGTGACGCAGTGAGCATCATGACGGCTGGCTGCTTCGGCGCCGTTCCCGGTCACGGGTGGTGTTCGTGCAGGTCGGGTCGCGTACCGGGCCGGTCGGTGCTTATGCTCGATCTCGGGGGTTCCGCCGAGCGAAGAGGTGCATCAGCATGGCCGGTGCATCGGTGGGCGGTCGCGCTCGACGACGGGCGGCTGGTCTTCGCCGACACCGAAGACCTGACCATCGATCCGGGCTCGTACCGCTCCGGCCCCGAACCCCGGATTCGGCCGCGCGGACACCCGGCCGACACCGGGGAGAGTAATCGGCGGTAGCAGCTTCGTGGCCGGTTCTGGGCGGCGTCAAACATCGTGCACACGAATTGCGCTAGCAGTCAGTCGATTACATGACTGACGCGGATGAGGTCCTGCAGGGTTACGTCGATCTCACCGGACGATCTGTCGGGTTATGCCTGAGTCGTGGCATAACCGCACCGGACGTGTTTGCGCTGTGGTGTTGTTCGGAACTGACATGTCAGGCTTACCGTGTCCTGTATGAGGGGTGATGAGGCTCGCGTGGCGCCGGGACTTCGCGGGGTGGTTGTCATCTCACGGCTGGACGCGAATCCCGGTCTGACGGAGGACCTCGATGATGGCCCATGCCCAGAATGTGTTGCGCTCGTTCCTTCCGACGTCGATCACCTCACCGGTCGCCAGGTCCTCGATCAGTTCTGGTGGCCGGCGTTTGTTGTCGGGCCGGCGGTAACCCGACGAGAGGACCCGTCGGTAGCCCCTCCCACCGTGCTCGAAGGTCTCGTCAACCGGCGTTGTCAGGGCGGAGGATAGGAGCGCAGCTTGGTCGTCTCGGTGGTGCTCTGCTGATTCGACCAGGGTGTGCAGGTGTGGCAATCGTTCCCGAATGCGCTGATGGGTAGCTGCATTTCGCTTCTGCCTGGCCTTCGTCCATCCAGCGATGTCGCTCTTGCGGATCGGGTTGGGGTATGCCCATTCAGCCCAGGCTGGGTCTTGCAGGGCCCATTCCTGGAGGTCTCGGTAGAACGCGCGAACGGTTCCGACCGTCGTGAAGTAGAAGTCTTCGCCTCGACGGGTGCCGAGGCGCGTAGGGGTGGTGAGCAGCCGGTCCTTCCATGCTGCGACAATCTCTTCAGGCAGATGGAGCGTGTCGAGGCCGGGATGGTGCTGTTCGATCTCGCACCAGAAATGTAGGACCAGGGTCTGTGAGAGGTTGATCATGGTGGTGTAGTCGAGTCCGGGTTGGCGCTCTTCCAGGTAGCGGATCAGCACTCGCCGCACGGTCGGCGCTTGGACGCCGTGGAAGTCCACGATCTGTGCCGGTGTTCGCTGTCCGTGTCGGGCAGCTTCTTCCAGCGTGGTGTATTGCCCCAGATCGCCGATCCCATGCAACAGCCTCCACGCGAGGGACACGCCCCCGGCGGTCGTGTTTCGACGTTTCTTGAACCACGCCCGGTAGGCGAACAAGTCCTCTGCGGTGAGTTGGTCGAGGTCGCGGCCGGTCCTGACCACGATCTTGGCGAGCGCCGCAATCGCTACCTCGCGGTGGTGAACGCTGGAAATCGCAAGGTGGTCGGCTTGTGTCTTCAGCTTCGCGAAAAGGTCGGGACGGTGCATCCGCCGACAGGCGATGTAGAGAGACTGCGTTCCGCGGTGCGCCAGGAAGTCATAGCTGGGGAACACGATCCGGAGCGTGATCAGCCCGTAGATCGCTGAGGTCAATTCAGCGCGCTGTTCGCTGGCCGGGCGGTGATCATCCGCGCAGCTCAGGTCGTGGACCAGCGCGGGATTGGCATCGATCCCGCTGGCCAACCATCGTTCCTGCCAGCCCTCGCCGGGGAAGCTGCTGAGCCACTGCAGAACAATCCGCGCGCCCTGCACCCGGCGCTGTCGAATGCGAGTTCTGGCCGCGGGCAGGGAGACCAGTAGATCTATCACTTCGTCGTGGGGCAGGTGATCACGTGGGCCCCCCGATACTGCGGTTTCAGCCAGCTCGTCGTGCCACTCGAACATCCGCACAGAGCGCTGGCCCTTCATCCGCCGCCGAGTGGAGGCCTGAGCCTCGGCTCGCGTGCTCACATTCAGTTCCTTCCGAACAGGACGTCGAGGTCGGACGAGTCATAACCCGCGTCGACCGGGGTTTGCGGATCGGTGGGAATCTGACGGTCGTCTAGGAAGCGTTTGACTCGACGGATGACCTCGGCTTGGTCCTCGACCATGTATGTCTCGGCGGTCGTGGACAAGTGGGCATGGCCGAGGATCGTCTGGATGTCGCGATCCGACAGATGCTCGTCGCGAGACATGCGCAGCGCTGCGGTATGGCGCAGGTCATGCATCGTCCAATTCGTTTCCAGCGCATCATTTGCCCTGATGAGAACCTTGAGCAGGGCGTCGTAGCTCAGAGGTTGTCGATGGAGTCCGGTTCCGTGATCACGTCGCCGTAGTGTCCGCCAGAGAGGCGCATTCGAGTCGAGTAGTTCGCCCATATCGGCGATATAGATTCGTAGCCAGACGAATGCTTCCGAGCTGGCCGGAAGCCATTGCTCAGCTCGGGTTCCCTTGCGAATCACGCGTACTCGCTGATCGCCCCAATCCAGATCGGCAGGTTTGATGCCCAAGGTCTCTTCTGCACGTGCAGCGGTGCTGATCACCAGCGCCAGCAGCGCTCGGTCACGGTTCGACCGCAACACTCCGAACAGCCGGTGCCATTGATCGTCGGGAATCTCGCGAGGCTGCCTTTTGGGCAGCTTGGGGTTGTAGCGGACCCGTCCTTCCGGGCGGAATTGCTCGAGCCGATTGTGATGGGCGTGAGGCCTGACGCGGCCCTTGAGGGGCACCGGATTGATCAGGGGGCCTTGGCCGATCTCGATCCAGTACTCGTAGAAGGCCCTGACCACTGCGTTGGAGTGGCGAATCGTACGGATAGCGTAATTGTCGTCCAGGTAGCGCTTGCGGGTGATCGGGTTGATCGTCCCAGCGGTGGCAAGGGATTTTGTCCGCGGTGATCGTCTCGTTTTCAGATTCGCCTGTAACCACAGCACCAGATCTCGGCACTCAGCAGGTGTCGCCTTGTCCCAATCAACGTCGACAGCTCTCAACCATCTCCACCAGCGCAATAGTGCGTAGGCGTAGCTGCGCACCGATGCCTGGCTGTTGCCCTGTGCAACGAAATCAGTCAGGTAGCGACGGATCGGCTCGACGGGGGTCCCACCATCGTCCAGGACGTCCCATGCGACGACCCCGGCCGCTCGCTCGACCCGCCCCCATCTAGGAAGTCTTATCGCCCCAATGTCACGCTCAACCTCATCAAACAAGCCCGACCACCCCTCTCTCTATCTCGACATAGGTGATCTGTGTACCGGCCGGGCTCGGTCTCCGACAGGACTTTGATGGCGTGTCCGATGGTTAGTCCGGTCAATAGGCCTGGCACGCGGTTCGAATCGTGGGTGCAATTGGTCCGAGGCTCCGACCTCGATCATGCCTTCGCCGCCGATGTGCTGGCCGAGTTCACCCGCACCGGGTGGCTGGGCGGTCGCACCGGGATCGGGCACGGCCAGATCGCCACCACACTCGCCTCAGACCCTGATGGTGCGCCCGGTGGTCGATTGGCGGGAGATCGTCGCCGCACGGCGCACTGAGGCCCTGGAAACCCTGCTCTCGCTCCCGGCATGACCCTCCAGATCGCTGCGGGGATGGTGCCGCTGGTCGTCCGGGCGAGAATGGCCGGCGGTGTTGCGCACGCGGTGCCGTGGGGGATCAGCCTCGACGGCCTCCTCGCCTCGGAGATCCGGGAGAACACCAAGGCCGCCGCCCGGGAGGCGGGCACCGACTACGAGCCCTACAGCTTCGACACCGTGCCGGAGGACCTGGACCTGCCGCTGGCCCGCTGCCCCGGCGACGGCGCCGACGGGTGGCATTGGGCGGCGACCTTCGCCTCGCCGGAGGACGAGGTGCCCGGCCCGCACGTGCAGTACTGGTCCGCCCGACCGGATCAGCACGCACTCGACCAGATGTCGGCCAAGTTGCCGGCGTTGGTGTCCGAACGTCACGGCCGCTACCGCTCCCGGGTGATGCCCCTTCCGCTCACGGTGTGCCGGGACCTGGCCTGGCGGGCCGTCGGCGACCCGGCCGCCATCACCGAGCTGCTGACGCCCATCGTGTCGATCGGAAAGAAGCGCAGTGCCGGCCACTTCCACATGTTGACGTGGACCGTCGACGAAGAACCGGGGGCCGACCGGTGGGAGTTCGCGCATCGGTACCCGGATGGCGCACTCGGCCGCACGGCACCGCACTCCTGCCTGGCAGACACCGCAACTGCGGTGGCAACTGGCGGCGAGGCTCGGATGGGGTTGCGGCCGCCGTATATGCACCCCGCCTGTCGTGCACAGGTGTTGTTGCTGGCGACCTGAGGCTACCGGGCGAAACTGATCTGCTGGCGAAGGGTTCGATGGTGTGAGTTGTCCTGTCGAGCTGTGAAAGTCGACGGATCTTACTCGTTTTCGAACGAGCCTTGTCGGCTTGATTTCCGATAGCGTCAGGCGAAGCGCGCGCACCGTACTCCCTCTACGGAAAGGCAATTGATGTTGTTTCCCTACTCGAATTCCGATGTCGCGGTCAGTCATTACTCGGACTGGTCGTTTAGCCACTGGTTGTTCGCCGGCGCAGTACTGCTGGTATCGGTCTTGCTGACCGTGATCGCTGTCGGGTTGTGGACGGCTGCGATCCCGGAGGACAACATCGCTCTGTATGCGGGTAGTGCGGGTGTCGGCGCGTTGGCGGTGGTGATGCAGGCGATTGGTCGGCCCGCAGTCGGGTGGAACCGGGCCCGTACAGGTCGTAGCTGCGTTCCCACTCCGGCTGAGCTGCGGTAAACAACCGTCCGCTGATGGGGGCGTTCAGCCCGCGGGCCACGGCCTGCGCGAGTTCGTTGACGATTGCGGTGTGTTCGGCGTCGTCCGGACGGTGGCCGTTCCAGCCCCGAGGCGATTCGAGCTGACAGTAGAGCTCCTCCTTGACGAACTCCCGCAGCTCTGCCGACGGCCGGAGGGTGTCGTACTGATCGTCACTGGCCTCGGCGAAGCGTTTGTTGAGCGCCTTGATCCGCGTCCAATGTTCGCGGGCGACAGCACGCGATACCTCCAGTCCGAGGATCGCGTCCCAGCGCCGTGCACCGTCGGATCGTAGGTCGCGGCCCGCAGCGTGGACAGCAGTCGTCCACGCAGTTTCGCGAACAGGTCCGGGTCCCCTGGCCGCGGCAGCGATCTCGTGCATCAGCTCGTCGGTGCTGCCGGCGACCGGATTGGGCCGGTGCTTGCGGACATGATCGGCAACCCCCGCTCCATACACGAGAAGCGACGGCCTCGTTGGTGGCGATCATCAGCTCCTGCAAGATGAGGCCGTGCATCCACAGCTTCGGGCAGCGAATCGGGAGGGTGAGACCGGGAACATTCTGGCGGGCTGCTCAATTCAGGATGTGAAGTTCGGTCTCCGCCGCTCCGTGAACGCACGGACCCCTTCCCGGCCGTCGATCGATGCGGCGCAAGCCGCGATCGACTGCGCCTCGCGGTCGAGTTGATCGTCGAACGTCGAGAACTGGGCGGACCAGATCAGTTTCTTGATCCCTGCCGAGGACTGCCGCGATCGTGCTGCAGCCTGGGTCGCGATCGTGGTCGCGGTGGAGAAGATGTCGGTGTCGTCCACGAACCGAGTGATCAGTCCTGCTCGATACGCCTCCTCGCCGCGCAGGGGGCTGTTCGTCAACAGCAAATCACGAGCCCGCGCGAATCCGATCAGCCGGGGCAGTGTCCACGTCATCCCGCCGTCGGGTGTCAAGCCGATGGCGGGGTACGCCGGCAAGAACGCGGTCGACGGCCCGCCCACGATCACGTCGGCAGCGCACGCGATGCTCATTCCGGCACCGGCCGCCCACCCTTCCACCGCCGCGATCACCGGCACCGGCGCCTGAGTCAGCGCCCGAATGAAGGTGTGGAACTCGGCAGCGAGGTCACCGACGAACTCGCCCGGATTTGTCGCCGACGCGAATGCCGTCACGTCTCCTCCGCTGCAGAATGTGCCCTCGGCGCCAGTGATCATCACGGCACGGATCTCGTGCCCAGTGGCGCTCAGAACATCGACAACCTCCGCCATGAGCGATCCGGACAGAGTGTTTCCCTTTGCGGGGTCGGTCACAACGGCATGGAGGATGCCGTCTTGGATCTTGGTTTCGCCATGAATTGATGCCATGCGTCTTTCTCCCTTCAAGATTTCTTATACGGTCAGTATTGACTGTATAACTTCACCGCCCTACCGTGTAAATCCCGAGCACATCTCTCTGTCTCGGAGATGCGGGTACTCGCCGGAGCGCGGCGTTGACACAGGAAGGCACACGTGGTGTCGGAACAAGCATTCATTTACGAGGCGATTCGCACGCCTCGCGGCAAGGGCAAGCGCGGAGCGCTCTACGGAGTGAAGCCGGTCGACCTGGTGGTCGGGCTGGTCCATGAGCTGAGGACCCGGTTTCCCGATCTCGACCCGGCGGCCATCGACGACATCGTGTTGGGTGTCGTCTCGCCCGTCGGCGACCAAGGAGGCGATATCGCGCGGACGGCCGCATTGGTCGCAGGTCTGCCGCAGACCGTCGCGGGCGTGCAGATCAACCGGTTCTGCGCGTCCGGCCTGGAAGCGACCAACCTGGCCGCTCAGAAGGTGCGCTCCGGCTTCGAGAGCCTCGTGATCGCCGGGGGAGTGGAGTCGATGTCCCGGGTACCGATCGGCTCGGACGGTGGCGCGCTGTTCAACGACCCCACCACCAACTACGACCTGCATTTCGTGCCGCAGGGGATCGGCGCGGACCTGATCGCGACGGTCGAGGGGTTCACCCGCGACGACGTCGACGCGTACGCGGTGCGATCGCAGGACCGCGCCGAATTCGCCTGGTCCGGTGGCTATTTCACGAAGTCGGTGGTGCCGGTGAAGGATTCGAACGGGGTGACGGTTCTCGATCATGATGAGCACCGTCGACCCGGCACGACGGTGCAGGCGCTGGCCGCGCTGAAGCCGTCCTTCGCCGGAGTCGGTGAGGCTGCCGGATTCGATGCGGTGGCCATGCAGAAGTACACCAGCGTGGAGAAGATCAACCACGTTCACCACGGCGGAAACAGCTCGGGAATCGTCGACGGCGCCGCCCTGGTGCTGATCGGCACCGAACAGGCGGGTGCGCGGTTCGACCTCACCCCCCGCGCCCGAATCGTGGCCACCGCGGTAACCGGGTCGGAGCCGACGATCATGCTGACCGGGCCGACACCGGCAACGTTGAAGGCCCTGAGCCTGGCCGGCCTGAGCGTCGACGACATCGATCTGTTCGAGTTGAACGAAGCGTTCGCCTCGGTCGTGCTGAAGTTCCAGAAGGACCTGCAGATCCCCGACGAGAAACTCAACGTCAACGGCGGCGCGATCGCCATGGGACACCCGCTCGGCGCCACCGGTGCCATGTTGGTCGGCACCGTCGTCGACGAACTCGAGCGCCGACAGCAGCGACATGCCCTGGTGACCCTCTGCGTGGGCGGCGGCATGGGCATTGCAACCATCATCGAGCGAGTCTGAGGAAGTACGACATGAGTGAGAACACCATTCGGTGGGATCGGCACGACGACGGCGTGGTGGTCCTGACCCTCGATGACCCGAATCAGTCCGCCAACACCATGAATGCGGACTACCGCCGATCCATGAGCGCGGTCGTCGATCGACTCGAGGCGGAGAGGGACGCAGTCACCGGGGTGGTGATCACGTCCGCGAAGAAGACCTTCTTCGCCGGCGGCGATCTTCACGAGCTGATCGATGCCGGTCCCGAGGATGCCGAGAAGTTCACCGCCTTCGCGGACGGGCTCAAGAGGGACCTGCGCCGGTTGGAGACGCTCGGTCGGCCTGTCGTCGCCGCGCTCAACGGGGCGGCGCTCGGCGGAGGGCTCGAGATCGCCCTCGCTGCCCATCACCGGGTCGCGATCGACGCGAAGGGCGTCGTACTGGGCCTGCCCGAGGTGACCTTGGGACTGCTCCCCGGCGCCGGTGGCGTCATTCGCACGGTGCGGTTGCTCGGTGTGCAGAACGCGCTGACGAACGTGCTGCTGCAGGGGCAACGATTCTCGGCAGCCAAGGCTCGCGAGTTGGGACTGATCGACGCCCTCGTCGCCTCCGCGGATGAGCTGGTCCCTGCCGCGAAGGCATGGATCCATTCTCACCCGGATGCGGTGCAGCCCTGGGATACCAAGGGGTACAAGATTCCGGGCGGCACTCCGTCGAATCCGGCGTTCGCGGCGACACTGCCCGCTCTCCCCGCGACACTGCGCAAACAGCTCAGAGGCGCCCCGGCGCCGGCGCCGCGGGCGATCCTGGCCGCGGCGATCGAGGGAGCCCAAGTCGACTTCGATACCGCAGCCCAGATCGAGACACGGTACTTCGTGTCGCTGGTGACCGGGCAGATCTCGTCCAACATGATCAAGGCGTTCTTCTTCGACATGCAGGCCATCGGTGCAGGCCGCAGTCGTCCCGACGGTGTCCCGACGTTCACCGCGCGCAAGGTCGGTGTGATCGGTGCCGGGATGATGGGCGCTGCGATCGCCTACGTGTCCGCGAAGGCGGGAATCGAGGTGGTCCTCAAGGACGTCACCCTCGACGCCGCCGAACGGGGAAAGAGCTACGCGGAAAAACTCGAGGCGAAGGCCCTTACCCGGGGTGCAACAACTCCCGAGAAATCGCAGGCGCTGCTCGACCTGATCACCCCGACGGCCGACCCGAGCGATTTCGCCGGAGTCGACTTCGTCGTGGAAGCGGTGTTCGAAAGCGTCGACCTCAAGCAGAGCGTGTTCCAACAGATCCAGGACGTCGTCGCCGACAAGGCGGTACTGGGATCGAACACCTCGACACTGCCGATCACCACCCTGGCCGAGGGGGTGAAGAATCAGACGGACTTCATCGGCATCCACTTCTTCTCACCCGTGGACAAGATGCCGCTGGTGGAGATCATCACGGGGAAGAACACCTCCGATCAGACCCTGGCTCGGGCGTTCGACTTCACCCAGCAGATCCGCAAGACCCCGATCGTCGTCAACGACAGCCGCGGATTCTTCACCACCCGCGTCATCGTCACCTTCGTCAACGAGGCCATCGCCGCCGTCGCCGAAGGCGTCGATCCTGCCACCGTCGAGCAGGCCGCGTTGCAGGCCGGATACCCGGCGCCGCCGCTGCAACTGGTGGACGAACTGACCACCACCCTGGTCCAGAAACTGCGCATCGAGACCAAGACCGCGGTCGAGGCGGCCGGGGGCACCTGGCGGACCCACGGCAGTGAGGTGGTCATCGACCGGCTCGTCGACGAATTCAATCGCCGGGGCCGCACCGCCGGAGCCGGCTTCTACGACTACGACGACGCCGGCACCCGCACGCAGATCTGGCCCGGGCTGCGGGAGGCGTTCGAATCCGGCAGTTCCGAGATCTCGTTCCTCGACCTGCAGGAGCGCATGCTCTTCGCCGAAGCCCTCGAGACCGTACGGACCTTCGACGAAGGAGTGATCACCTCGGTCGCGGACGCGAACATCGGCTCCCTGCTGGGTATCGGCTTCCCCGCCTGGACCGGAGGCGTCGTCCAGTACATCAACGGCTACACCGGCGGGCTGCCCGGCTTCGTCGCCCGCGCCCGACAACTCGCCGCGCAGTACGGCGATCACTTCACCCCACCGGACTCGCTCGTCGCGAAAGCCGAGCGCGGCGAGACCTACGAATAGGAGCGTGGCATGAGCAGTGTGTTGAGAACCAAGTTCACCGACGCCTTCGGCGTCGAGCACCCGGTGGTCCAGGGCGGTATGCAGTGGGTCGGCCGCGCCGAACTCGCGGCCGCGGTGTCCGAGGCGGGCGGCCTCGGCATGATCACCGCGTTGACCCAGCCCACCCCGGCGGACCTGGTCAAGGAGATCGAGCGGGCACGACGCCTGACGGACAAGCCCTTCGGCGTCAACCTGACCATCCTGCCGTCGATCACCCCGCCACCGTATGACGAGTACCGCCGTGCCATCGTCGATGCGGGGGTGACCATCGTCGAAACCGCCGGCTCGAACCCCGAACCACACATGAACCTGTTCAAGGAGCACGGCATCAAAGTGCTCCACAAGTGCACGAGTGTGCGCCATGCCCTCAAAGCCGAACGGGTGGGCGTAGACGGAGTCAGCATTGACGGTTTCGAGTGTGCTGGTCACCCCGGTGAGGACGACGTGCCGGGCCTGATCCTCATCCCGGCGGCCGCCCGCCAACTATCCATCCCGATGATCGCCTCCGGCGGCTTCGCGGACGGCCGCGGGCTGGCGGCGGCCCTGGTGCTCGGCGCCGACGGCGTCAACATGGGAACGCGGTTCATGTGCACCGAGGAATCCCCGATCCACCCCTCCATCAAGGACACCATCGTCGCCTCCGACGAGCGGGACACCGAACTGATCTTCCGACCGCTGCGCAATACCGCTCGCGTCGCGAGCAACACCGTCAGCCGCGAAGTCGTCGACATCCTCGACAAGGGCGGCCAGTTCCCCGACGTGAAGGACCTGGTGGCCGGCGCGCGCGGACGCCGGGTGTACGAACTCGGCGACCCGGAGGCGGGCATCTGGACGGTCGGGATGGTGCAGGGGCTCATCGACGACATCCCCACCGCGGGGGATCTCGTTCGCCGCATCGTCCGCGAGGCGATGATCGAGCTGGTGCGCGTGCGAACACTCTTCGGCGGCGAGGTCCTCGAATCGGCATCGGCGTAGGCGGACGCATGGGTGGCCGACCATCGCGGTCGGCCACCGGCGCGCTGTCCACCGCGACGATCCTGCCGCATCGGACAACCGTGTGGCAGGCCTGAAACGCCACCGAGTCGGAGCGCGCGATGCCAGGACGAGGATCCTCGACGCGGCCGTGGAAGTGCTGTGCACTCACGGATACGCCGCGGCCACGACGCTGCGCATCCAGCACGCCGCCGGCGTCACCCGAGGCTGCCTGCTGCATCATTTTCCTTCTCGCGATCGACTGTTGATCGCGGCGGTCCAGCACCTGGCCCGGGCCCGCATCGCCGGGCTCCGCACGTTGCCGCCCTGGCCCGCCGATCCGGCCGGACGGGTCCGGCTCGCGGTCGACACGATGTGGGCAACCTTCTATCAGCCGTACTTCTGGGCGGCGACCGAGCTGTGGCTGGCCGGGCGCTCCAACGAACCGCTGCGGCAGGCACTCACCCCCGAGGAGCGCCGCCTGGGTCTGTTGGCCCGTGAGGCAGCCGACCTGTGCTTCGGCCCGGACCTGTCGGGCCGGCAGCACTATCGTCTGGTTCGGGAGCAGTTGATCACCATGATGCGGGGCGTGGCGCTGACCTACGCGTTCGACCCGAAACCCCCGTCGTACGAGCCTCACCTCGACCACTGGCGGCGGTTCGCGGCCACCTTGCTGGTGACCGACATCGGCGACGCTCGACCCTGATCTACCCCCACCCAAAGACGGTCAGCCTTGACTGGTTAATGCTATACACATTAAACTCGACCCAGTGAACTGCCTCACAGAATGTGAGGTCGACGCCAATCCAACGAGGTGGGCATGAGCCGCAATCCATGGCTGACGCAAATCCGGCGCCTGGACCCCGAGCGAGACTACGAGGAAATATTCCGCCTGCACTTCTCCCATGAATTCCCATGGGATTCGGTCCAGGCGCTGAGTTTCGCGCTGTTCCGCACATACGCGGTCCCGAGCATCGGTGAACTGCTCGACAAGACCGGAGAATTCGGTGACCGGGTGCAAAAGCGCTACGACGACACCAACCTGCTGATGGACCAGGTCGTCGAGTCCGGCTTCACCGGAAGCGGTCGCGCCGCGATCCGCCGGATCAACCAGATGCACGGCAGCTACGACATCTCGAACGAGGACTTCGTCTACGTCCTCGCCACATTCGTCGTCGTACCGATCCGCTGGTTGCAGAAGTTCGGCTGGCGGTCGTTGACCGAGAACGAGATTCGATCCACCGTCCTGTACTACCGGGAATTCGGCCGCCACATGGGCTTGAAGGGTGTTCCGGAGGATTACGCAGGATTCGCGGCGCTACTCGATGAGTACGAACGCGATCACTTCGCGTTCAGCGCCGGCGGCAAGGCCGTGGCCGATTCCACCCTCGATCTGCTTTCCACGTTCCCGCCGTACCGTTTCCTGCCGAAGTCGGTGGTTCACCGCTTCGCCTACGCGCTGATGGACGAGCCGCTACTCGACACCTTCGGGTATCCGACGCCGTCACGTCTCGAACGGCTGGGCGCCGAGGGTGCGTTGAAACTGCGCGGACGGTTTGTTCGATTCCTCCCGCCTCGGCTGCGGCCGTTCCGAGCCAGAGACCAGCGGGGGGTCCGTAGCTATCCCAACGGGTACCGCATCGAGGAGCTGGGCACGTTCCCGCGGGGATGCCCCGTCGCCCACACGGCACCGAAACAACACGAGCACTCGCACGAATCACTGCACTCGCCTGCTCTGGAGGACAGCAAATGAGCACCCGCACCGCCGCCCCTGCGCTGGCACCGGCTGCCCTCGCGGACGAAGTGACGTGGGCGACTGCCGAGCAGGTGACGAACCGTGCGGCATCACTTCGGGCAGCGCAGCGCGATTGGGAGCGCAGCGGCGCGCGCGAACGCGCCAGTTTTCTGGCGCTGTTCGGTCGGTGGCTGTCGGCGAATCGAGCCGAACTCGAGGAGTCGATGATCTCCGAGACCGGCAAATCGCAGTGTGACGCGGCCCTGGAGATACCTCTTGCGTTGCAGCTGATCTCGTACTACTGCCGCCACGCCGCGCGGTTCCTGGCACCGGAGAGGCGCAGGTCCTCGTCGATGATGTTCGCGAACAAGCGGGTCACCGTGCTACGCAGCGCCCAACCCGTGGTCGGGATCATCAGCCCATGGAATTACCCCGTGGCCAATCCGCTGATGGATGCGATCCCCGCCCTGGCCGCCGGGTGCGCCGTCTTGATCAAACCGTCCGAATTGACACCGGTCACCATCGATCGGATCGCCGAGGGCTGGCGCACACTCGGTGGACCCGACGTCTTCGCGGTCGTGCAGGGTGGCGCCGACATCGGCGAGTCGGTGATCGATGAGGCGGACTTCGTCCAGTTCACCGGGTCGAGCCGGACCGGCCGGGCGATCCTCGCACGAGCCGCGCAGACCCTCACACCGGTCAGCCTCGAACTCGGGGGCAAGGATCCCATGCTGGTACTGGCGGACGCCGATCTCGAACGCGCCGCGAACGCCGCGGTATGGGGTGCGATGTTCAACGCCGGTCAGACCTGCGTCGCGGTCGAGCGCGTCTACGTCGAGGCGCCGGTCTACGACGCCTTCGTCGACAAGGTCGTCGCCAAGACCAGGGCGTTGACGCTGGCCAACGGAGTCAGCGGCACGCGGGCCGACATCGGTGCCCTTATCGACGAACGGCAACTCGCCATCGTCGACAAACACGTCCAGCAGGCTCTCGCCGCGGGCGCCCGGGCTCTCACCGGCGGATCGAGAGGCGGGAACGATGCCAAGGGGTTCCCCTACTACGAGCCGACTGTCCTCGTCGACGTCGACCACAGCATGGACTGCATGACCGAAGAAACGTTCGGCCCGACGCTGCCGATCATGCGCGTGGAGGACGAACGCGAGGCCATACGGCTGGCCAACGATTCCCCCTACGGACTCTCGGCCTCGGTCTGGACGAAAGATCTCGACCGCGGTCACGCCGTCGCCCGGGAACTGGCGTGCGGTGCGGTCAACGTCAATGACGTGATCATCAACATGCTCTCGACCACCGCCCCGCAGAGCGGCTGGAAGACCTCCGGAATCGGAGCCCGGTTCGGCGGGGCGGCCGGGTTGCACAAATTCTGCCGCACCGAATCTGTCGTCACCTCGCGGGGCCCGTTGAAATCCGAACCCATGTGGTACAGCGTTCCCCGCTCGGTCCGGTCCGTCGGCGCCCGTGCGCTCGCGCTCGATGCACTCGCCAAGATTCGGCACCTTTGACCCTCGGTACGGAACCGGTCCCCGACCCGCCGTACCCGTTCCCCCACAAACAGAAAGCCACCGCTCACATGGTTCAAGAGAGCAACGCGCAGCCCGTCACACACGGCGCGCAGTTCGATGGTCTGCGTGCGGCTCGCGAAACCACGTGGGCCACCCAATTGACCAGACACGCCGGATGCACACCTGACGCGGTCGCTATCCGGTTCGACGGTCGATCGATCACCTGGAGGCAGCTGCGAGATCGCGTCGCGCAGCTCGCGCTCTGGTTCGTCGACCACGGTATCGAGCCCGGGGACCGAGTCGCACTGTTACTGGGAAATCGGCCGGAGTTTCTCGAGACCCTCTACGCGGCGACCTCGCTCGGCGCCATCGCGGTGCCGGTGAACTTCCGATTGGCCTCGGACGAGGTGGGATTCATTCTCGCCGACAGCGGCGCGAAGGTCATCGTGACCGAAGCAGCGTTCGAACCGCTGGTCACCGCGGCGCTGACCGACCTCACCGCGGCCCCCACCGCACTGGTCGCCGGTGCGCGGGCGGCGGATGCGACAAGGATCGACAGAGCATTCGAATACCACGAAGCCGTATCGAAATCCG
The DNA here is from genome assembly GCF_011603105.1 of Rhodococcus sp. A14. NCBI lineage: Bacteria > Bacillati > Actinomycetota > Actinomycetes > Mycobacteriales > Nocardiaceae > Rhodococcus > Rhodococcus sp. A14. The sequence goes on from NZ_JAAOQS010000096.1 coordinate 22,881, forward strand.
GTGCGCCCGAGCAACCCCTGGGGTCGGGATCCGGTCAGGACGCGGCCGCGATCATGTACACCTCCGGCACCACGGGACATCCCAAAGGCGCTGTACTGACTCATGCGAACTTCCAAGCAGTTACCGACACCATGATTCGCGCCTGGCGACTGTTCGAGGACGGCGAGATCACACTGGCCGCCACACCCCTGTTCCACATCGGCGGCCTCGGGGCGATCAACGGTCCCTTCGCCACCGGAGCCACCATCGTCATCGCCCCAACCGCCGCCTTCGACCCGAACACGACGCTCGACCTGATCGCTGCTGAAAACGTCACCTCGACCTTCATGGTGCCCGCCCAGTGGCAAGCACTCTGCGCCGCCCCGGACGCGGCGACGAAGGCCGCGACACTGCGCACGCTGGCCTGGGGAGCTGCACCGGCCACCCACGATCTGCTGGCCGCGATGTCACGGATATTCCCGCACGCCAACATCACCGCGGTATTCGGTCAAACGGAGATGGCACCGGTGACCTGCGTGATGACCGGCGACGATTCGATCCGCAAGACCGGGTCGGTCGGGCGGCCGGCGTTCAACGTCTCGATCCGCGTGGTCGACGAGCAGATGAGAGACGTCGCGACCGGCGAAATCGGAGAAATCGTCTACCGCGGCCCCAACCTCATGCGTGAATACTGGAACAACCCGGACGCCACCAAGGCCGCCTTCGACGGAGGCTGGTTCCACTCCGGTGACCTCGTCCGATGCGACGACGAGGGGTACGTCTACGTCGTCGACCGCAAGAAGGACATGATCATCTCCGGCGGGGAGAACATCTACTCCGCGGAAGTGGAGAACGCGCTCGCCTGGCATCCCCGTGTTCGGGAGATCGCCGTGATCGGGCGGCCGGATCCGAAGTGGGGCGAAAGCGTCGTCGCCCTGGTCGTCCCCGCCGACCCCGACGCTCCACCGACACTGGCGGAGCTGGTCGAGTTCTCGCGAGAAACACTCGCGTCGTACAAGAAGCCGCGCGAACTGGTGCTCCTGGACGAGCTGCCGCGCAACGCTACCGGAAAGGTGATCAAGAACGTGCTCCGATCTCATGTGGAATCTCTCGCCGGCACCGTAGGTGGTGGCCGATGAGTACCAGCGCACCCCGACCCATCTTCGATGACGAACACGAGCAGCTTCGCGACACCACGCGACGGTTCGTCCACACCAAGGTTCTGCCGCATCTGGACAAGTGGGAACAGGACGGCCAGGTCGATCGCACGATCTATCAGGACGCCGCCGAAGCCGGGTTGATCGGCTTCTCGATTCCCGAAGAATACGGCGGAGCCGGGGTCGTCGACTTCCGATTCAACGCCGTCATCGGCGAAGAGTTCGCGCGTGCCGGCGCCTCCACCGTGGGCATGGGGATCACCCTGATCAACGACATCGTGCTGCCCTACTTCCTGGAACTGACCAACGACGAGCAGAAACAACGCTGGCTGCCGGGAATCGCGAGCGGCGAGAAGGTGATCGCGGTGGCCATGACCGAACCCGGCGCCGGCAGCGACCTCGCCGGGATCCGCACGTCGGCGAAACGGTCGGGCGACCACTATGTCGTCGACGGTGCGAAGACCTTCATCTCCAACGGTCAGCACGCCGACCTCGTGGTCGTCGTCTGCCGCACCGACGCCCACCCGCACAAGGGGCTGTCCCTGCTGGTCGTCGAAGACGGCACCGAGGGCTTCAGCCGGGGACGGAACCTGCGCAAGGTGGGCCTGCACGCGCAGGACACCAGCGAGCTCTCGTTCACCGATGCCCGGGTCGACGCACGGAATCTGCTCCGCGAGGAGGGATCGGCCTTCTACAGCCTGATGGGAAATCTTCCCCAGGAACGGCTGACGATCGCGGTGAACGCGGTGGCCTCGATCGAGGGAAACCTCGCGCGCACCATCGAGTACGTCAAGGAACGTCGAGCGTTCGGGCAGCCGATCGGGTCGTTCCAGAACAGCAAATTCCTGCTCGCCGACCTGGCCACACAGAGGGACGTCGCACGCATCTTCATCGATGACTGCATTCGCCGGCACACCGCCGGTGAACTCACCGCGGCGCAGGCCGCGGCCGCCAAGCTGTGGACCACCGAACTGCAGGTCACAGTCGCCGACCGGTGTGTGCAGCTCCACGGTGGCTACGGGTACATGGCCGAATATCAGGTCGCCCGCGACTTCACCGACGCCCGGATCCAGACGATCTACGGCGGAACTTCGGAGATCATGAAGGAAATCGTTGGAAAGTCTCTCGGGCTGTGAGTCTTTCGGAAAGTCAGGTACTGATGGATACCATCGTCGCCGAGCAGGACGTCTCCCGGACCCAGGACCGGATGTGGCACGACACGTGGGTGCCGCAGGAGACGGTCGAGTTGCGTGCTCGAGCCCGCAGGGCCGTGGAAGAGAAGCTCGCACCGGTCGCACGCCGCATCGGATCGCAGGAAGAGGCCGCCGAGAACTTCCCGTGGGATGCCTTCCGCGGGCTCGCCGATTCGGGTTTGTTCGGTGTGCCCTTCGCCGCCCCGCTCGGCACCGGCCTCGAGTACCCCATGCTCGGAACCTGCACCGTCACCGAAGAGATCGCGTACCACTCGTCGTCGATGGCCGGGGTGTACGACGGCCAGTGCATCCTCGTCCCGCAGGCCCTGAGCTTCGCGTCCGACGAGCTGCGCACACGGCTGCTTCCGAAGTTGATCTCGGGACACGAAGCATTCTCCTTCGCCACCACCGAACCCGATGCCAGTAGCGACCTGTCGATCGACGCGCTGCAAACCGTCGCCGTCGAGACCGACACCGGATTCGTGGTCAACGGACGGAAGCGGTGGATCACCAACAGCGTCGTGGCGACCTGGGCGGCCGTTCTCGTCCGGACCGGTGAGCGGATGAACATGCTGCTGGTCGACCTGCATTCGCCGGGTGTGCGGGTGGGTGCGCCCGACTTGAAAATGGGACATCGCGGACAGCTGACCGCCGACATCGTCTTCGACGACGTCGTCGTCCCCCGCGAGCATCTCCTCGGCGCTCCGGGAGCCGGCCTGTCGGTGGCGCTGTCGTGTCTGACCCGAGGTCGCATCGGTATCGGCGCCGCCGGAGTCGGGGTGGCGCAAGCGGCGGTCGACCTTGCGGTCCACCGGTTGCGCACTCGCCAACTCTTCGGCGGACCACTCGGCAAGATGCAGTACTGGCAGTTCAAGATGGCCGAGAGGGCCACCGAAATCGAGTGCGCGCGACTGCTGTACCAGAAGGCGGCCACTCGACTCGACCGCGGTGACCGCACCGCCGAGCCGGAGGCGGCAATGGCCAAGGCCTTCGGCACACGGATCGCCGTCGACACGGTCCGAGACGCCCTCCAGATCCACGGCGGATACGGATTCGCTCGGCAGGTCGCCGAAACCGGCGAATCGGTGCGCCTGGAAGAGTTGTACCGAGACGCGAAGATCCTCGAAATCTTCGAGGGCGCGAACGAACTGCAGCAATGGGTCATTGCACGGAACCTGATCGGCCGAGACATCACCGGCTGATCGATCCTCCCGGACGCGGAAAGGAGAAGGCCGAACTGCATGAACCATGTGGACGACCTCCCCGCCGGCGTCGCCCGTCGGCTCGCCGCACCCGGTCGACGGGGGAGCGAACACCGAGCGCCCCTCGTCGGCTGCGCCGCGGTCATGAGAAACTAGTCACGTCCGACTGATCTAACCCCTGTGGGACGGCGCATCGTCCCGCGGAACACTGCGAGGCGAGGTTTTTCGTGAGCGTCCCATCGAGAACGCCGGCCACAGGCACGGGTGTGAAACCCAAGCGTGCCGAACAAGAGCGGAGCCGACTGGCCAAGCGCCGGATCCTCGATGCGGCCGTGAAGGTCCTGGTCGACGAGGGATACTCGAACGCGACAACGCTGCGGATCCAGAAAGAGGCCGGCGCCTCACGCGGGGGCCTGCTGCACCATTTCCCGTCCCGGGACGCGCTCCTCATCGCCTCGGTCCATCATCTCGCCGCAGAGCGCTTCCGCGATCTCGGTACCCGTACCGATTGGCCTGAGGACCCGCGGGAGCGGATCTCCGACGCGGTGGAGACCATGTGGGCGACCTACGCGCAGCCCTACTTCTGGGCATCGATCGAACTGTGGGTCGCCGCCCGCTCCCATGAGGAACTACGGGTCGCACTGTTGCCGGAGGAGCAGGTGTTGGGTGCGTTGGTGCGCGCCTCGACCGATGTGTTCTTCGGGGCCGAATTGTGCGGGCATTCAACGTATCCGATGGTGCGCGAGTTGCTGAACACCAGCATGCGCGGCGTCGCCATGACCTACGCGCTCGAGCCGCGAGACCATCGCAAAGACCCCCACCTGCGGGACTGGAAGACCATTGCCTGGTCGATGCTCCTCCCTGGTGAAATGAGCACCCAGAACAGTTAGTCGGTCAGTCTTGACTGTTTAATTTCTGGTCGCTACTGTAGGTCGTATCGGTGATGGCGATCACAGCGCGCCGATACGGAACCAGTCACCGCCGAACTCACCAGTTCTTCCTCAGGGACTGCTCGACAAGCCCAACACGCCGGGGGAGTCGGCTTGTCGTGTCCCTGGTGCGCGGTGCAATCGGCTGCAGAAGAGCGATGGGACGGGCGATGTCTGCCTTGGAGAAAACAGTCAGTAACGGCATACGCATACTCGCCCAATCCTCACGTACCGCGCCGCGGACGGTCGGGGCGTTCTACGCCACCGCCCTCGAGACGTTTCGTCTGACGGCCAAACGCCCGTTTCAGTTCCGGGAGTTCGTGGCGCAGGCGTGGTTCATCGCCAGTGTGTCGATCGTGCCCACCCTGCTGATGGCCGTTCCGCTGTGCGTGATGGTGGTCTTTCAGATCAACGTCCTGCTCAACGAAATCGGCGCGATAGACCTCAGCGGCGCCGGCGCCGGGGTGGCGGTCATCCGGGAGATCGGTCCGGTGGTCACCGTGCTGGTCGTCGCCGGTGCCGGAGCGACCGCGATCTGCGCAGACCTGGGCTCGCGCACCATCCGCGAGGAGATCGACGCCATGGAGGTGCTCGGAATCAATCCGATCCACCGGCTCGTGGTCCCGCGGGTTCTCGCCTCGACCCTCGTGGCCCTGTTCCTCAACGGGCTGGTAACTGCCGTCGGTCTCACCGGTGGCTACCTGTACGCGGTGTTCCTGCAGGGAGCGACCCCGGGTCAGTTCGTCACGGCGATCTCCATCCTCACCGGGATCGGTGACCTGATGATCAGCGAACTCAAAGCCGCGATCTTCGGACTGCTCGCCGGACTTGTCGCCTGCCACCTGGGTTTGTCGGTCAAGGGCGGACCCAAGGGGGTCGGCGATGCGGTCAATCAGACCGTCGTCGTCAGCTTCATGCTGCTCTTTCTCGCCAACGCCATCATCACAACCCTGTCAGTGCACTAAAACATCGAGACCTCGGAGTCAACGTGCCATCCTTACCTTCACGGGACCTTCTCGGCCACAGCATCGCGGTCACCGTCGCGCGACCTGTCACCGGACTGGCCGACCTGGGGGCGCAACTCAGGTTCTACGCGACCAGCGTCGCCTGGATCCCGCTTACCCTGCGACGCTATCGACGCGAGGTCGTGCGGCTGATCGCCGAAGTCGGCCTCGGCACCGGCGCCCTGGCGGTCATCGGCGGAACCGTCGTGATCATCGGATTTCTCACTGCCGCAGCAGGTTATGAGGTCGGACAGCAGGGGAGCAGCTCCCTGGGGCGCGTCGGAGTAGAAGCCATGTCCGGGTTCATCTCGGCGTTTTTCAACACCCGAGAGGCCATTCCGGTCATCGCGGGTGTGGCCTTGACCGCCACCGTGGGGGCCGGATTCACCGCACAGCTCGGGGCGATGCGCGTCAGTGAGGAAATCGACGCACTGGAAGTGATGTCGGTGCCCTCACTGCCCTACCTGGTGACCACCCGCATCCTCGCCGGACTGGTCGCGATCGCCCCGCTGTATGGGATCGCACTGTTCATGGGTTTCGCCTCTACCGAATTCGTCTCGGTTGTCCTGTCCGACCAGTCCCGCGGAACCTACAGCCACTACTTCAATGTCTTCCTGGTGCCCACCGACGTGCTGTGGTCCCTGTTCAAGGTGCTGGCGATGTCAGTGGTGATCATGTGTGTGCACTGCTATCACGGCTACACCGCCTCCGGCGGGCCGGCCGGGGTCGGGGTTGCGGTAGGACGGGCAGTGCGCACATCGTTGATCGCGATCATGGTGATCGACCTGATCATCGGAATCGCCATCTACGGCGGTGTCAACGCGACCGTGCGGGTGTCCGGATGATCAACTCGCACAAAAAGGATCGACGACTCAACGCCCTGTTCGGGTTCGTGCTCATCCTTCTCCTGGTCCTCGTCACCGTCGTCGCGGTAGGCCGGTATCGCGGTGCGTTCACCGCCGCCGTCCGAGTCGATCTCATCTCGGACCGTGCCGGCTTGCTGATGGACGCCGGCTCCGACGTCAAGGTCTCGAATGTGGTGGTCGGAAGGGTTGCCTCGGTCGCATTGACCGACAACCACGCCGTCATCGCGATGGATCTTCAACCCGATCAAGTAGCGAAGATCCCCGCCAACGTAGGCGCCCAGATCGCCCCCACCACTCTGTTCGGCCGCAAGTTCGTGTCGCTGACCTGGCCCGATCAGCCCTCCAGCATCACCCTCGCGCAACGACCGTTGATCGACACCGCAAAAGTCACAGTCGAAGTCAACGATGCGTTCGACGCGCTGCTGGGTGTACTCGACCACATCGAGCCGCAGAAGGTGAACGGCACCCTCGGCGCAGTGGCGACGGCATTGTCCGGTCGCGGTCACAAGTTCGGAGACCTGATGGTGGATGTGGACCACTACCTGGCCGACTTCAACGGATCGATCCCCACCCTGCAACGCGATGTGCCCCTGCTGGCCGACAACCTCGACACCTTCACCTCCGTGACACCGGAGTTCCTGGCCACCGTCGATCATCTGTCGAGCACGAGCCGCACGATCGTCGAGAAGCAGGCCCAGCTCAGTGCCTTCTTGATGAGTTTCACCGAACTCGGAAACGTCGGCGACTCCTTTCTCGCGGACTCCGAGCAACCCGTCATTCAAGCTCTCGATGCGCTCGCGCCGACCTCGAACCTGCTCGGCGAGTACGCCCCGTCCTACCCGTGCTTCTTCGCCAGCCTCAACCAGTCCCGCCGCTACCTCGAGCGCGGCTTCGGAGGGGACCGGCCCGGCCTCAATATCCTGGGAACAATTCTGATGGGCGATCCGCCGTACACCTACCCCGAGGACCTGCCCGAGAACGGCGCCGACGGTCCCGCCCAGTGCTACTCCTACGGCGCGGGAAACCCACCGCCCGGACACACCCCCTTCGACGTCGGCACCCGGGTGTACGACCCGGTGCAGACCCCAGGAGACCTGCTCGGTAATCCGTTTGCCTCCCTGATCTACGGACTGACCCGATGAACGCGCGCCACCCAGGACTGAAGTTGACCGTGTTCATCGCCGTGACCTCGCTGATCACCGCTGCGCTGGTGATGGTGGTCGGAGACATCCGCCTAGGCCCGTCCCGGACCTACTCGGCCCTGTTCGCCAGCGCCTCCGGACTCAAGAGCGGCGACGACGTCAAGGTGTCGGGGGTCCCGGTCGGCAAGGTCAGCGATGTGCAGCTCGCGGCCACCGATTCAGTGTCCGAAGTCTCGTTCTCCATGTCCGAGGACATTGCGCTGTCACTGACGTCGACCGCCGCGATCAAATACAAGAACCTGATCGGTGACCGATACCTGGAGCTGACCGTCTTGCCGGACGGCCGTTCACCCCGAGGGGAACACGACCCGATTCCGGTCGCCCAGACCACAGCCGCACTCGACATCGATACCCTGGTCAACGGATTCCGGCCCCTGTTGGAGGGACTCGACCCAGATCAGACCAACCGCCTCTCCGCCTCGATCATCGAGGTACTCAACGGCCGGCAGGAGAGCATAGGCACTCTCGTCGAGCAGCTCGGCTCACTCGGTAACGCGCTCGCCGATCGCGACGAGGTGATCGGCAACACCGTCGACAATCTCAATACGGTATTGACGACCGTCGACGGCCGCAGAGACCAATTCGGTACCCTCGTCACCGAACTGCAGCAACTGACCACCGGTCTGTCCGTGGATCGCGACACGCTCACCCGGGCACTCGAACAACTGGACAACGCGAGCGCGGAAACGCAATCAGTGCTCGAACAAGCCAGGCCCCCGCTGCAGGCGGACATCGAACAGCTGTCTCGGACCGCCGCGAACCTGAACTCGCGTACCGACACCCTGAACCTGACCCTGGGCAAGCTGCCGGAGATGTATCGGCTGGTGGGTCGCAACACCGGATACGGCAGCTTCCTGAACTTCTTCGTCTGCGGTCTCGCCATCCGCTATCCCGGGCTCAACGGCCCCGAGACGACACCCATGTTCACCGCCCCCGCAGAGAGGTGCAAGTGATGGCGACGAAGTCGTTCAAAGAACGCAACCCCCTTCACCTCGGACTGATCGGCACGGCTGTCATCGCGGTGCTCATGGTCGCCGTGTTCAACTACCAGGCAATACCTTTCCTGACCGGGGCACGAACGGTGACGGGCGAGTTCGCCGACGCCAGCGGCCTCGCCGCGGGCGATCACGTGCAGATCGGCGGCGTCGAGATAGGCGAGGTCGAATCGATCACCCTGCGCCCGAACCATGTCGATATCGAGCTGAGAATCGATCCACACGGGCGAACACTCGGAGCCCGAACACACGCGGCGATCAAGGTCGAAACGGCGCTCGGCCGGCGCTACGTCGAACTCACCCCAGACGGGGACGGCGAGCTCGGAGACACGATCCCCGCCGACCGCACCACCTCCGGATTCGACATCACCGATTCCCTCTCCCGCGTCACCGAAACCCTGGAGGGAACCGACAAATCAACCGCCTCGCAGGCATTGACCAGTATCTCCGAACTGATGAATGCGTTGCCGGACAACCTGAAACAGTCTTCGGACGGCATCGCCCGGATCGCCGATACGGTCTCGTCCCGAGACACGCAGATCCGGCAGCTACTGGACCTGTCGACCTCGGTGTCCGGTGTCCTGTCCGAGCGCAACAACAACCTCACCGCACTGATCACCGACGGTGAAACGCTGTTCGCGGCACTCAACGACCGCGCCGCCACGATACACAGCCTGCTCGTCCAGGTCCGCGCCGTCAGCGAACAGATCCGCGGCGTGGTTGCCGACAACCGCGAGAGCACCGCGCCCATGCTCGCAGAACTCGACACGGTGCTGACCACGTTGAACCAGAATTACACGAATATCGACAACGCCATCACCGGGCTGCGCCCCTTCGTGACCCAACTCGGTGAGGTGGTCGGCAGCGGCCCCTTCTTCGGCGTCCTGTTGCAGAACATTGCACCGGCCAACCTTCGTGGCCAAATGCCCGGAAGCCCAGGAGGAGTGAACTGATGACCACCCGCACCCGGCACCTGGCACGGCGAATCCCCACCCCGGGAAAGGCGCTCGCGGCACTACTGCTTTTCGCGGTGATCTCGACCACCGTCGCGGCGATCGCCACCCGCGATTCGACGCTCCACATCACCGCCTACTTCCGCAACTCGATCGGGCTCTACGAAGGAGACCGCGTGACGATTCGCGGGGTCCCCGTCGGCACCGTCGATGCGATCGACCCGATGGGGGACCAGGTGCGCGTCACGCTCACCGTCACCGGCGATCACCCCGTCCCGGCAGACGCCGGCGCCGCGATCATCGCTCCGACGCTGGTCACCGGACGATACGTGCAGCTCGCACCAACCTATGGCGGTGGCGCCCGCCTCGAGGACGGAGCCGAAGTTCCCCTCGAGAAGACCGCGGTGCCAGTCGAATACGACCAACTCAAGAAGCAACTGACCGACCTGTCCACCGAACTGGGCCCGCAAGGCTACAACGCCGACGGTTCACTGAGCGAGCTGGTGGCGTCCACCGGGAGGGCACTGGACGGAAACGGGCAGAGCCTCAAACTGGCGTTGTCCAACGTCTCGGCCGCAATGCAGACACTCTCCGACGGCGGCCCGGACCTGTTCAGCACCGTCCGAAACCTGCAGGTGCTCGTCTCCGCGCTCGCGGCCAGTGACCAACAGATCGTCGGCTTCAGCGGCGAACTGCGATCGGTGTCGACGCTGCTCAACAACAACCGGACCGAACTCGACGCGGCATTGGCATCCATCGCGGCCCTGCTCCCCGAAATCCGCGGATACGTCGACGACAACAACGAGGCACTGACCACCGATGTCGAATCCCTCAATTCGATTGCGACCCTGCTGATGAACAAACAGGACAACCTGGCACAAATCTTGCACGTCACCCCGACCGCACTCGCCGACCTCTACAACATCTACGACCCGGCCTCGAACTCACTGACCGGTGCGCTCGCGATCCCCGATCTGCCGGATCCGATGTCCTTCATCTGCGCATTGCTCACCACCGTCGACGCGCCGCAAGAGGAATGCTCCCGCATGAGCGACAAGTTCGGGGACATGTTCGGAGCCGCGGTCCGCGCCGCACAAGGATCCGCGCCCACCGGCCCAGCTCCCAAACTCGGTGAACTGGCCGTCCCCGGATCGGGAGGCACACGATGAACTTGCGCCGCTCACTGGCCGGCATCGTCATGCTCGGCACACTCCTGGCCGTCTCCGGTTGCCGCTTCGACGGCATCAATTCGCTGCCACTGCCCGGCAACGCCAACGACGGCCCGACCTACACCATCACCGTCGAACTGCGCGACGCGCAGAACCTCGTCGGCAACTCCATCGTCAAAGCGGACAACGTCACCGTCGGCACCGTGCGACGAGTGGTGGTGGACGGCCTGATCGCCAAGGCCGTCCTGGACATCGATGACAGCGTCGATCTACCGCGCACCGCGACCGCCCGACTGGCGCAAACCAGCGTCCTCGGCGCCCAATACCTCGAAATCTCCGCACCCCCGAACGGCGACACCACGGAGAAGATGCGTGACGGCGATGTCATAGCGCTCGAAAACTCCGCCGAATACCCCTCGACCGAACAAGTGCTGTCCGCCTTGTCGCTGGTACTCAACGGCAGCGGGCTCGAACAGCTCCGCACCATCATGGCCGAACTCAACGGCGCCGCCGGGGGCCGCGAACAGACCCTCAACCAGTCCCTGGCGCGAATGGAAACCTTCGTCGACGGCCTGGACAGCCAGCGGGGCAACATCGTCCGTGCCATCGACAGCCTCGACCGCTTCTCCCGCGAACTCGCCGGACAGAACACCACGATCGCCACCGGAATCGACGCCATCACCCCGGCCCTGGCAGTCCTCGACGAACAACGGGTCCAGCTGACACAGATGCTCGACAGTATGGGCCGCTTCGGCGACCGGGCCCGCATCGTCCTCAACAGCAGCCGCGACGATCTCCTCTCGAACCTGCACGATCTCGAGCCCACCCTGACCGAATTGGCGAACTCCGGCACCGACCTACCCGAGTCGCTCGCCGTGGCTGCTTCCTTTCCATTCCCCGTCACCACCGCCGACAAAGGCATGCGAGGGGACTACCTCAACCTGTTCCTCACCCTCGACCTCAGTGCAGAAGCCATCAACAACAAAATCCTCGGAAGCATCCCTGCCGGCGAGCTCGCGCGTGCTGTCCTGCCCAGCCAAGCGG
>NZ_JAAOQS010000097.1:0-33996 GCF_011603105.1 Rhodococcus sp. A14
GGACATTGCGGTGGGTCGGGCGGTTCAGCGCACGCCGAGGCGGGCGAGGAGATCGGCTTCGACTCCGTCGAGTTCGGCTGAGATGGCGTGATGGGCGGCCTTGCGGCGGGCCTGCGGCATCTGCTCGGCCGCGCGGACCGCGGTGTTGAGGTCGCCGAGGCGGTCGCGGATAGCGGCGGCGAACTGCTGCGTCTCCGCGTCGTCCGGCTTCTGCCCGAGGATCTCCGTGGTGGAGCTTTCGGCGCCGGCGATGCGGGCGCTGAGCTTGGCGCCGTGCCCGGTGAAGTTCGCGAGCTGATCGATGTCGACGCCCAGGCGGTCGGCACGGCGGGCATCGATCTGCCCGCGCACGACCGTGGCGGCGCGGTAGGCGATCGGCAGCAGCACCGGCGTCAGCAGGCGTGCGACGCCGAGGTACTTACGGACGGCGGCGACCGTGAAACCCTTCTGGGCGGCGGCCTTCTCCTCGGCCTTCAACGCAGCGATCTGAGCCTTCTCGACCTTCTTCAGCGACTTCAGTTCGGCAGCCTCGAGCTTGCGGCCGGCACTGGCGGCCTGCTTGTCGCGCTTCCGTTCGTTCTTCGCGCTCAGCTTCGCCTCCACTCCAGCCTTGTGCTTGAGTGCCTTGGCTTCCGCCTTGCGGGTGGCTCGGGACTTACGTTTCCTCAACAACCCCATCGAAAAGACCCCTTTTCCTGGTGTTTCAGCGCAGCCCACGCTACCAACTGCATCCGGTGCTTCGGGATCAGCCTAGGGGAGCACATAATCTTCGTCATCGTGTGTTCCCATATCGGTCAGCAATCAGAACCCGACGCCTCTCCCGGAAAGGCGTCGGGGACGGTGATCGATGCCAGCGCACTGACGCGGTGCCGCCACCGGGTGCACCTCGACGCGGCGTTCCCCGAACAACTGGCGGCCGCGCCCGAGGACCCGGGCGTCCGCCAGCGTCAGGACGCCGCCGCCGCCAAGCGCGAAGACGTCCGGCGGATCCTCACCGAGCATGCACCGCAACGGTGGGTGCAGATCGACACCGAGCAGAGCCTGCGCCGACGAGCCGAGGACACGGTGGCCGCGTGCGAGGCAGGCGCGGACCGCATCTGGGGAGCCGTGCTCCCGCTCGACCGGGACGCCGGCCGGAGGGCGCGCTGCGAGATCCTCATCCGTGACGAGGACCACGGCGGGTACATCCCCGTGATCGTCGTCAATCACAAGGTCACCGATCCTGGCCGCGGCGCCGTGACGTCGGACATGTTCGAGTGGCAACCGCGGGAGGACGCGACGCGGAAGCCGCGCGGTCAGGTCCGCGACCAGATGCGCGTCGCGCAGGTGTACCGGATGCTCGAACGGCACGGGCTCGCGAGTCCGGCGCTGGTGGCGGGCGCGATCGGCTACGGCTCCGACGTCATCTTCGTGCACGACCTCACCACGATCCTCGACGACTACGACGAACGCTTCGCCGACCGGCTCGCCGTCGCCCGCGGGGAATCGGCGACCGTGCCGTCCAGGATCGGTGAATGCCGTTCCTGCCCGTGGTGGCCCGGGTGCGAGGAGCAGCTGACCCAGACACACGACGTGAGCCTGGTGGCCACCGGTTCGCGCGCCGACATGCTGCGCGACGCGGGCTGCCACACCATCGACGACCTCGCGGCGTGGGACCGCGAACCGCTCGAGGACTGGCCGCACGGCGCGTTCGAGGACGCCGTCGTCACCGCCAAGGCGTGGCTCGCGGGAGCGCCGCTGGTGCGACGGTTCCCCGAGATCCGGGTGACGCGCGCGGACGTCGAGGTCGACGTCGACATGGAGAGCTACCAGGAACACGGCGCTTACCTGTGGGGCACGCTGCTCAACGTGGACGGGGTGTCGGCGTACCGGCCGTTCGTCAGCTGGGACCCGGTGCCGACGCAGGACGAGGCGCGGTCGTTCGCCGAATTCTGGACGTGGCTGATGGCCGAGCGGGAAGCGGCGGCGCTGAGCGGCAGAACCTTCGCCGCGTACTGCTATTCGCGGTCCGCGGAGGACAAGTGGTTGCTGGACTCCGCCCGCCGGTTCGCCGGGGCACCCGGCATCCCCACCGAGGCCGAGATCCGGGAATTCATCGACAGCCCACAATGGGTCGACATCTACCAGGCGATCAGCGACCAGTTCATCTGCCCGGGCGGCAAGGGACTCAAGAAGATCGCCCCGGTCGCCGGATTCCGGTGGCGCGACGCCGACGCCAGCGGTGAAGCGTCGATGAGCTGGTACCGCGAAGCCGTCGGCTACGACGGCGAACCCGACCTCACCCAGCGCGAACGACTGCTGCAATACAACGAGGACGACGTCATCGCGACGAAAGTACTGCGCGAATGGATGTCGGATCGGGCCGAGAAGGAGATCCCGCTCGCGTCCGACCTCTAGGCTGCAAGGCAGGGCCCGATTCGGTAGGGGTGGTCAGGTGGAGGTGCCGAAGACATCCACGACGCTGCGGTTCGCTCTGCTCCTCACCGCCGCGGGCGGCTTCCTCGACGCCTACACCTACATCAGTCGCGGCGGCGTCTTCGCGAACGCCCAGACCGGCAACGTCATCCTCATGGCCATCGACCTGTCGGAGCGTCACTTCCACGCCGCACGGGCCCACCTGTGGCCGATCCTCGCGTTCATCGTCGGTGTCGCGTTCGCGCATCTGCTCAAGGGCGAACTCGCCCACAGCGTCTTCGACCACCCGATCCGGATCGCCATGGTCGCGCAGATCGTCGTCCTCGTCGCGGTCGCGTTCGTTCCCGCAAACGTGCCCAACGCACTGGTCACCGTTCCGATCGCGTTCGTCGCGGCCATGCAGTTCGGACTGTTCCGCACCATCGGGTCGCTGTCGTACATCGCCGTCGCCACCACCGGCAACCTCATGCGTTTCACCGAATCGGCGTACGCCGGATTCATCGAGAAGGTCCCCGAATCGCGCCAGCACACCCGCGTGTACGCCGCCATCGTCAGCAGCTTCGCCGGTGGCGCCGTCGTCGGGGCGTTCGCCACTCGCTACTTCGGCGGAGCCGCCGCCTGGATCCCCGCCGCCCTCCTGTGCGGAGCCCTCGTGCTGTTCTACATCGACGACAGGCGGCGCCGCCGCCTGTGAGCGGTTGACGAGTCCCTGGACTCGTCAGGCACGAACGGGCGGCGAAGCCGCGACTCCGAGGGAATAGGCGCCGACGATCTTCGGCGCGGACGTCTCGTAGAACCGGTCGAGGTCCTGGACGTCGAATCCGGCGTTCGTCACCAGGGTGGGAATGTCGCGGGTGAGGTGGCAACCACCGGCGACGGCCTTCTGGATCGGTTCGAGCCGGCGCTGCCACCGCTGGACGTTTGCGTCCGGGGCCAGACCGTGCTCGACGAAATGCAGTGTGCCGCCCGGTTTCAGGACACGCCGGACCTCCCGGAGTGCGGCGTCGACGTCCGGGATGGTGCACATCGTCCACGTGGACAGTGCGGTGTCGAAACTGTTGTCCGGGAAGGGGAGTGACTGGCCGTCCAGACCGGACCGCTCGACCGGTGTCGTCGACGCCGCCACCCGCTTGCGCGCCAGCTTCCAGCCGAGGTCGGCGGGGTCGACGGCGCTCACCGAGTCGACGGCGGCCGGGTAGAACGGGACGTTGAGACCCGACCCGAATCCGATTTCCACCACGCGCCCGTGCAGACCGGCGCAGACGCGTCGCCGCGTCGGCTCCGTGAACTTCATCCCGCAACTGATGTCGACGAGCCGCGGAACGATCCGGTCCGAGTAGAAACCCATGCCACCTCCCAGGGAAGGGCGCTTCGCGCCCCGTGCGCCTTTGTGGTAGCTGGAGCAACCAGAAAGGCGCACGGGCGGCGGAGCCGCCTACCGCGGCGCCATGCGCAGAGCGCCGTCCATACGAATGGTCTCACCGTTGAGGTAGTCGTGTTCGACGATCATCTGAGCGAGCTGGGCGTATTCGGCGGGCTGACCGAGGCGCGAGGGGAACGGGACGCCGGCTTCGAGGCCCTTGCGGTATTCGTCGGTGACGCCGGCGAGCATCGGGGTGTCGATGATGCCGGGGGCGATGGTGTTGACGCGGATGCCGAACTGCGCGAGGTCGCGGGCGGCCGGGACCGTCATGCCGTGCACGCCGCCCTTGGATGCGGAGTACGCGATCTGGCCGATCTGGCCCTCGAACGCGGCGACGGACGCGGTGTTGATGATGACGCCGCGCTGCCCGGACTCGTCGACGGTGTCGGTCTTGGCGATGGCGTCCGCGGCGAGGCGCATCACATTGAACGTGCCGAGCAGGTTGACCGTGATGACGGTGCGGAACAGTTCGAGGTCGTGCGGGCCCTTCTTCGACAGGATGCGGCCGGCCCAGCCGACGCCGGCGCAGTTGACGACGATGCGCAGCGGCAGACCCGACTCGACGATCTTCTCGATCGCGGCCTGGACCTCGTCGCCGCTGGTGACGTCGGTGGCGAGGAGGGTCACGCCGTCGGGGACGTTGTCGCCGGCGCGCTCGATGGACTGCTGCAGGTCGAGTCCGAACACGGTGGCTCCGGCGGCGGCGAGACGCTTGGCGGTGGCGGCGCCGAGGCCCGAGGCCGCTCCGGTGACCAGTGCGGCGGTTCCCTGAATTTCCACAGTTCGCATCCTTACTTTCCCGGCGACCTCCGTTGGCCGACCCTGGTGACCTGCACCATAACGCCCGCTCGGTGTGACGGCAGAGGCGAGGGAAACGTCACGGGCGGGGGAGCGGGTAGTTTGTCTTCTCGCGCGGATCAGGGGACGCGCAGGACCGTAGGGGGACGGATGAGCGAGGACCGGCTCGAAGTGGACCGCGACGCGTTGGTGCGGTGCATCGCCGCGTGCGAGGTGTTGGCGGCCGACATGCAGGACCTGCGAGAGCGAGCGCATCGTGAACTCGCGCCCGAGAGCTTCGGTCTCGGCGAAACCCATCTGCGGTCGGCGGCGGAACTGGCTGCGCGGTTCCGGGCGATGGCGATCGGCGGCCCGGGTGTCGCGGTCGAGAACTCGGCGTCGGGGACGTTCGCGGCGCACGAGCGTTACGCGCTGGACCTGAAGGCGACGTTCGAAGCGGCGCTCGCCCGGTACGACGAGCAGGACGCGGCGACGGCACACCGCCTCGAGCAACTCTGACTGCTCGAGTCAGTGAATGTACGCCTGCCAGTTCGGCGGAACCCGGGAGCCGGGGCCGGGGACGGTCTGGTCGATCGGACGATGGTGCGGCGGGGCGAGTTCGGGGCCTTCGAAGGCCGTCTCGGTGGCGTAGTTCCAGAACCAGTTCTCGCCCGGTTCGAAGCTCCGCACGACGGGGTGGCCGGTATCGGCGGCGTGCTTGGTGGCGTGCTGTTCGGGGGAGGAGTCGCAGCAACCGATGTGGCCGCACTGCGCGCAGCGGCGCAGGTGCACCCACCACCCGCCGACGCTGTCGCACTCGGCGCATCCGTCTCCACTCGGCGGCACGCTCGGGTCGATTCCCTCCAGCTCACCCATCTGAGGCTCCTTCTGCTGCTGCGACTTCGGGTTCGATCGGAATACGGACCTGGAACCGGGTGTCGCCCGGCTCGGACTCCACACGCAGGTCGCCGCGGTGCTTCTTCACGACGATGCGCCACGAGATGTCGAGGCCGAGCCCGGTTCCCTCGCCCACCGGTTTCGTAGTGAAGAACGGCTCGAAGATGCGCGACCGGATCTCTTCGGGCACACCCGGTCCGGTGTCGGCGATCTCGATCAGGGCCATGTCGCCGTCGCGCCGGGTGCGGACGGTGAGGGTGCCGTGGCCGTCCATGGCGGCGACGGCGTTGTCGATGAGGTTCGTCCACACCTGGTTGAGTTCCGCGGCGTACGCCGGGATCTGCGGCAAGGTCGGGTCGTACTCCTTCACCACCGTGACGGAGTCGCCGATCTTGCGGCCGAGCATCACCAGCGAGCTGTCGAGCAGTTCCCGCAGATCGACGCGCTGGTACGGGGCGCGGTCCATCTGCGAGTACTGCTTCGCGGCGTTCACGAGCGTGGAGACCCGGGCGGTCGAGTCGGCGATCTCGTTCATCAGCAATTCGGTCTCGATGGTGTAGTTGAGCCAGCGGATCGCGCTCTCGACCATCGATTCGTCGTCGACGCTGGCGACGATCCGCTCGAGCCACGGCACGTCGAGACCCGCCTGCACGAACGTGGGCGCCAGGTCCCAGCCCCCGGAGACGCCGTGGTCGTCGAACCAGTCGCCGAGTTCGTCCTCGCGGTCGGACGCTTCGAGCGGGGTCAGCGTCGGCGCCTTCGCGACCAGTTCGGCGGTCTCCTCCTGCAACCGGATCAACGTGGCCAGCGCCTGCCGGTCGTACACGCCCGAGGCGATCACGCTCAGCTTCTGCCGCATGTGCGACACCCGGTCGCGCAGCGACGCCGTCGCCCGGACCGCGGCGGCCGCCGGGTTGTTGAGTTCGTGCGTGAGCCCCGCCGACAGCGACCCCAGCGCGAGGAGGCGTTCCCGCTGATCGACGACCTGCTTCGCGTTCTGGTTGCCGAAGAACAGCCCCTCCAGCAGGTGCACGGCCATCGGGAACCACTCGCGCATCAGCTGCCCGAAACGGTCGGCGTCGAGGACGAAGAACCTCGACGGGGCGGTGACGCGCATCGACGCGGTGTACGTCTGGGGAGCGCGGTCACCGAGGTACGACTGCCAGGCCCCGGAGTACACGCCGCGCTGGGACGTCCGGCTGAACTCGATCTCCTCGCCGCCCGACAGCTTGCTCAGCACGAGCTCGCCCTCGATCAGCACGTAGAAGCACGTCGCGATCTCACCCTCCGCGAACACCGGGCCGGGTTCGATCAGCTCGACGTGCCCCTTCTCGCACAGCTGCTCGAGCTGGTGGTCGGTGAGCTTCTCGAAGAGGAACAACGTCCTCAGCTCGGGGGGGTTGCACGGGAGTTGCGTCATGGTCTGCCCCTGGTCACGGTTGGCCGATGTAGCGGTGGACGAGCATGACGGCCATGGCGCCTTCCCCGACCGCCGACGCCACCCGCTTCGCCGATTCGGAGCGCACGTCACCCGCCGCGAAGATCCCCGGGACGCTCGTCTCGAGGTGGTGGGGGAGACGGTCGAGGGGCCAGCCGCTCGGGGGTTTCCCGTCGACGACGAGGTCGGGTCCGGACACGACGAACCCGTTCTCGTCCCGCGCGACGACGCCGTCGAGCCACTCGGTCCGCGGGGCCGCGCCGATGAACAGGAACAGGAACCCGGCGTCGACGGTCTCCTCGTCGCCGGTCGCGTTGTTGCGCAGCCGGACCTTCTCGAGGTGACCCTCGCCCTCGACGCCGATCACCTCGGTGCACGGCCGGACGCGGATGCGCGGGTTCCGTTCGATCTGCTGGACGAGGTAGTACGACATCGAATCCTCGAGCGACTGCGCCCGCACGACGATGGTGACCGACCGGGCGCCCCGCGACAGGTACACCGCCGCCTGTCCGGCGGAGTTGGCGCCGCCGACGATGTAGACGTCCTGGTCGGTGCAGCGGGCGGCCTCGGTGACGGCGGAACCGTAGTAGACGCCGCGACCGGTGAGGTCGTCGACTCCGGGCGCGGGATGACGCCGGTAGGAGACACCGGTGGCCAGGATCACCGTGTGCGCGTCGATGGTGTCACCGTCCGCGAAACGGACGGTCCGTGCCGATCCGTTGATCTCGAGAGCGACGACGTCGCGGGTGGTGATCAGTTCGGCCCCGAATCGGGTGGCCTGCCTGCGGGCCCGCTCGGCGAGCTGCGCGCCGGACACGCCGTCGGGGAAACCGAGGTAGTTCTCGATGCGGGAACTCTGACCCGCCTGCCCACCGGTCGCGGTCCGTTCGATCAGGGCGGTGCGCAGACCCTCCGAGGCGCCGTACACGGCTGCGCCCAGGCCGGCCGGTCCGCCGCCGACGACGACGAGGTCGTAGAAGTTCTCGGACGGGTCGGTCCGGAGTCCGAGATGCCGTCCCAGTTCGGTATCCGACGGCTCCACCAGGCATTCGCCGTCGGAGCAGATCACCACGGGCAGTCGCCGGCCGTCCTCGCCGGCGGCGTTGAGCAGCCGTCCGCCCTCCGGCTCGTCCGACATGTACCAGCGGTACGACAGCTGGTTGCGGGCCAGGAACTCGCGCACCTCCGAGGACCGCGGTGCCCAGCGATGACCCACGACCTTCGTCTCCTCGGCGGGGTGATGATCCGATGACGCCCACGCCTCGAGCAGGGCGTCGACCACCGGGTACAGCTTCTCCTCCGGCGGGTCCCACGGCTTGAGCAGGTAGTGGTCGAGGTCGATGACGTTGATCGCCTCGATGGCCGCGTCCGTGTCGGCGTAGGCCGTGAGCAGCACCCGCCGCGCGACCGGATACAGGTCCATCGCCTTCTCGAGGAACTCGATCCCGCTCATCGCCGGCATCCGGTAGTCCGCCAGGATCGCCGCGACGGGATCCCCGCGCAGCTTCATCTGCTTCATCGCGTCGAGTGCGGATTCGCCGGATTCGGCGCGGATGATCCGGTACTTCTCGCCGTATCGGCGCCGCAGATCGCGGGCGACGGCGCGCGACACACCGGGATCGTCGTCGACGGTGAGAATCGCAGGCTTGCCGCTCGCTACGGGATGGTTCACACACGCCCTCTCGTCCGTGAGAACTGCGAGGTACTCCAAGGCTTTCGAGTATTGCCCGAGGGGGCGTCTTTGTCGACCGGGCTCAGTCCTGGTGCTGCATCTGTTCGGGCTCTGCCGCGGCCCCGCGGCGGCGCCGTGACCACACTGCACGACTGGCGGCACCGGCCAGCGCCAGAACGACGACGGCGGCGCCGGCGATCGGGCCCGCCACGTTGCCGGGGAGCAGACCCTCGAGCAGCAACCAGATGCCGAACGCGAAGAACAGAACGGCCGCGCCGATGCGGATGACACTCTCGGGCAGATGCTTACCCAGCACGGCGCCGACGACGATGGCCAGGGCGTCGGCCGCGACCATGCCGACGGTTGAGCCGATCCACACCCCGATGGTGTCGTGGTCGGTGGCGAGCGTGATGGTGGCGAGCATGGTCTTGTCGCCGAGTTCGGCGAGGAAGAAGGCGGACGTGACGGCCAGGAACGCCGAGCGGGTAGCTCGGCCCGCCTTGAGTTGCTCGTCGTCGCTGAGATCGTCGCCGCGCAGCGTCCACGCACCGAAGATCAGGAAGGCCACACCACCGACGATGCTGATCGCCGCGGTCGGGAGCGCGACACCGAGGTAGTGGCCGACGGCGACGGACACCAGATGGACCACGGTGGTCGCGACGGTGATGCCGGCGATCACGACCCACCAGCGGTAGCGCAGGGCGAACGTCATCGCCATCAGCTGGGATTTGTCTCCCAGTTCGGCGACGAAGATCACGCCGAAGCTCAGCAGTGCGGCGGTCAGCACGGGCATCCTCCTCCAGTGGTCGGTCGGAGGATGACGGGTGGATTCCTCCGGCCTGGCAGACGCGGGTACGTCTGTCCGGCCGAAGGTCTCGCCCACCGGCGCCGGGTGATCCGGCGGCGGTTCGCCAGGCCGGGTCCGGTGCGGTGAAGCAACGAGCCAGTATGTCGACACAGGCGATTGGGGGCTACTCCCCTTCGATGTCCGTAACGCTAGCGTGACATATTCGAAAAGGCAAAGGCGGCAATAAGTTTGGTACACCGACCGCAGAAACTTCGGGTACCCTCACGAGGCCAGTAGCATGGCCAAAACGGCAGTGTCGGGATCGCTGATCGGGTCGATGCCCACCCGGCTGACCATGGACGTCACCGTTCCGTCCGCCTCCGCCTCCACCCACGCCGCCCGGTGTTCCAACCCCAGGTGGGGGAGACCGGGGAGCAGGACGCAGCCCGACGCGGCGCCCGCGCACTCCGGCAGCGACGGGGTCGTCTCGGACGGCGGGTGCAGCATCATCAGCGCCGGCGGCTGATGATCCGCGAAGCGACCGGGAGCGAGCGCGAACTCCCCGAGAACTGTGCCCTCGGCCACCACGAGGCCGACGGTCTCGGGCTCGGGCTCCTCGGGCAGGTCCTCGTGCGCGCCGAAGACGGTCGTGGTGTGGAGCAGCCCCGGAACGCACGCCACCCGCACGGCGAGCGCGAGCAACTGGGCCCATTCCTTGGTGGTGTCGGGCCAGCGCCCGGAAATGACGAATCCCCGCAAGGTACCCGCGGCCTGGAAGGGCGAGATGCCGATGTAGCCGTCCCTGTTCATCTCTGCCTCCTCGGTGTGATGACACGCTGCGAACACGACTGGTTCTGCACACCTCGTTGGGTACTTGAAGAATGCGCCCGACAGTGCCTGGCACACAAGAGCAGGGGAGTGCTAACTGCCGCAGGTGAACACAGGTGTCGGTGCGGATGAACGGCATCTGACGGTCCGCCGTACAGAAAACTGCCAGCTTTACTGCAGGTTTACTCGAGGTGCGGCGGCTGAGGTGGGAGAGCCCACCGACGAAAGGCTGAAAAGTATGGGATCGTCCGCGCCCGAACCGGAAGCGTCCGGATACCTGAAGACCGCCAGCGCGCTGCACGCGTTCAACAGATACGAGATCAAGTACCTCGCCCACGAGTCGGACGTTCCACGCCTTCGCGAAGCGCTCTCGGGGCACATGGCGTCCGACGAATTCTCGCCGGTGGGCGGATACCCTGTGACCAGCCTGTACTACGACACCCAGAATCTGCGCTTCTACTGGGAGAAGATCGAGGGCCTGAAGTTTCGCCGCAAACTGCGGGTGCGGCTGTACGGGCCTCCCGCGGAGGCCACCGGGGAGACCCCCGTCTACGTGGAGATCAAGCAGCGCGTCAATCGGGTCACCCAGAAACGCCGGATCCAGCTGCCGTACTCGCATGCCATGCGGTTGTGCGACGCACGACAGCCGATCGACCACGACGTCTCGGCCGGGCCGTTCGTGAACGAGGTGACGACGCTCGTCGGCAACCTCGACCTGTGCCCGACCGTCACCACCGGGTACCTGCGTGAAGCGTTCGTCGGTACGGGGGCCGATCTGGGCCTGCGCGTCACGATCGACCATCGGGTGCACGGTCGCGACCGCGACTTCCACTTCGCGGCGCCGGCGGAGAACCGCTTCATCATTCCGCCGCACCTGTGCATCGTCGAGATCAAGGCCAACGAGCGGGTGCCCTACTGGGTCACTGATCTCACCGCGCGACTGGACATGTCGGTGGTCCGGGTTTCGAAGTACTGCCAGAGCGTGGAGGCCTTCGGGCTTGCGCCCCGATCCCGCATGCACATCCCCGACGAGCTCTTCCCGGCCCCGGCCGACCGTGGCCGCACCCTCGCGAAAACAGGAACCCTGTCATGAATTTCGATCTCCAGGATCTCAGTGGAACGTTCTCGACGTTCGACATCGTCGTCTCGCTCGCGTTGTCGTTCGTGTTGTCGGCGATCATCGGATACGTCTATCGCCTGACGCACAAGAACGTCTCCTACAGCCAGTCCTACGTGCAGACCCTCGTGATGGTCGGCATGGTGATCACCCTGATCATGCTGGTGGTGGGTTCCAACATCGCCCGCGCGTTCGCGCTCGTGGGCGCGCTGTCGGTGGTGCGATTCCGCAACGCGATCAAGGAAACTCGCGACGTCGGGTTCATCTTCCTGGTGATGGCCATCGGCATGACGACGGGCACCCGGTTCTACGTGCTGGCCGTCGCCGCCACCGTCGCGATCTGCCTCGTGCTCGTCCTGATGAGCCGGTTCAACATGTTCAAGCTGGACGTGCAGCGGCAGGTGGTGAAGGTGCAGGTTCCGCCCGAGTCGGGCTACACCGCCCTCGTGGAGGACGTGCTGATCGACTACACGAAGGAGTTCGAGTTGGTGAGCACGGAGTCGGTGCGGTCGGGTGCGCTCACCGAGCTGTACTACACGGCGCAGCTGAAGTCGGGCCGGAAACCGGCGGAACTCATCTCGGCGCTCAGTGGGGTCAACACCGGCCAGCGGGTCACCGTTCTCACCGGTTACGACCAAACCGACATCTGATGCGCCGCAGACTCGTTCACCGGCTGCCGATCCCGGTCCGCCGGCACTGGAAGATCCTCGCCGCCTTCCTCGCGTTCGTGGCGGTGACGGTCGGCGTGTTCGGTCAGGCCCGGGTGCGTCCGTACATCACCGGTGACACGACGGTGATCGCCTCCCGCATCACCGAGAACGTTGCCGGGTCGGTCGATTTCTTCGACGCGGGGACGGCACACGACGTGAGTATCGAGTTCTCGCAGTCCGATTACGACGACATGATCGCCGCCTACCGGGACGAGGGCGAGAAGAAGTGGATCACCGCCGACATCACGATCGACGGCACCCTCGTCACGGACGTCGGGGTGCGGCTGAAGGGCAACTCGACCCTGATGGGGCTCCGCGGCACCGGCGGTCCCGGCGGCGGGAAACGCGGTATCCCGGAAGGGATGGAACCTCCGGTGGGAACGGCGATGCCGGAGGGCAGGGGCGAAGGCGGGCCGGGCGGCATGGTCACGCTGTCGGCCGAGGACCCGGCGTCGCTGCCGCTGCTGATCAACTTCGACAAGTACGTGGCGGGGCGGGCGTACCAGGGGATGACACAGCTGTCGGTCCGGCCGGGTTCGCCCGTGCTGAACGAGGCGGTGTCACTGTCGTCGACCGCCGAATCCGGCCAGCCCACCCAGCGATACGCCTACACCACGTACTCCGTGAACGGGTCGCCGACGCAGACCCGGCTCGTTCTCGAGCACCCGGACGAGGGGTATGCGAACTCGTTGTTCGACAGCGACGGCGTCCTCTACAAGGCCGACGCCAACTCGAGTTTCACGTATCAGGGCGACGATCAGACCACCTACGCGGAGCAGTTCGACCAGATCAACGCGGAAGGCTCGCAGGATCTGCAGCCGATCATCTCGTTACTGAAATGGCTGGACGGTGCGTCCGACGAGCAGTTCGACGCCGAACTCGCCGACCGGGTGGACGTCGAATCCTTCGCCCGGTACGTCGCGACCCAGAATCTGCTGGTCAACAGCGACGACATGGCGGGCCCGGGCAAGAACTACTACCTCTGGTACGACCTCGAGACGAAGAAGATCTCCGTCGTGTCCTGGGATCTCAACCTCGCGCTGAGCGGCAACAGTGATGCGGGCCCGCACGACTCGATCGGGATGGGCGGCGGAGCAAGGCCGGGCGGTGCAGATCCAGGCGCCGCCGGGCCCGGTGGTGGCATGCCCGGCGGAGGTGGCGGGAACGCGCTGAAGGAGCGGTTCCTGGCCTCGGAGGCGTTTACGAGCGTCTACGAGGACGCGTACCGCGATCTCTACCGGCAACTGTTCGGCAGTGGCCGGGCGGTCGAGATCCTCGACGAGATCGCGCGGGCCGTACCGCTGTCCGACGGGCTCGGCGCCGAGAAACTCACATCGGAAGTCGAGATCCTGCGTGCGCGGTTGCAGGCCCGCGCGGACGCGCTGGCCGCGAACGAGGTGATCGTCGCCGGGTAGAGGTCTCAGAGAATCCTCAGAATCGTCACAATCTGCCGCTACGAATGCCACCTATCCTCACCGGAATGACCTCTGAGCGCGCACGGAACTCCGCGAATCACGCCCGAACCGAGTCGACGCGAAAGGTCCTCACTTCGCGGCGCGTCGCCGCGGCCGCCCTTGCCGGCTCGGTTTTGGCGTCCGCGGGGGGACTCGGTTACCTGTTCCTCGGTGACAGCGCGGCAGGCAGCCGGACCGTGGCGATCGTCAACACCGACGCCGGCGCGACCGTGGACGGAAAACCGGTGCGTGCGAGCGACACCCTGATCGACAAGCTCGAGGCGAACGAGGCCTTCGACTGGCAGGTGGTCGACGCGGACGCGGCGGCGGGCGGCGACTGGTTCGCCACGGTGACCGTGCCCGAGGACTTCAGCGAGGCGGTGTCCTCGGTGTGGGGCGCGAAGCCGCGGCAGGCGACCCTCGACCTCGACGTCGCAGGTTCCGACACCGGTGCGTCCGAGGAACTCTCCGGAGTGGTGTCCTCCCAGATCGGCGCGGACGGCATCACGGATCTGCTGGCGGACATGTCCTCGTCGCGGTCGCGGTTCCAGCAGGCGGGAATGACGGCCGGGTTCCTCGCGGCCGGGACGGCCGCGGCGGACGATGCGGCGCAACAGCTCACGGAGGGCGCCGACACTCTGCTCCCGTATCTCGAGACGGCGCGTTCCGGCTCGGTGCAACTGCTGGGCGTCGCCGACCAGGTGGCGGGCGTGGTCGACCAGACGTCGGGGACGGCCAACGATCTCGCGGACCGGTTGAGCGCGCTGGGACTGACGCTGGGCGAGGCGAACGACAGCGCCACCCGGATGCGTACCAGAATCGACGAGGCGATCCGCGTTCTCGACGCCACTCCCGTTGCATCGGACGTGGTCCCGTCGCTCCGTCAGGTCAGTGCCGACCTCGGTCTGTTCTCCTCGCAGCTGGGTTCGGTGCCCGGTCTGCTGGGCGGACGCGTCGGCCCCGACACGGATCTGGGCGAACTCGTCCGTGTCGCGATGGGTCAGCTGACCGACGCCAGCAATCAGCTGAGCAGCGGGGCGCAGCAACTGAACGACGGCATCGTCCCGATCGCCGATCAGGCACCGGAGATGCTCGAAGGCGCCACCTCGCAGATCGTCGACGGGTTCGCAAAGCTGAAGATGTTGTCCGGACAGCTGTCCACCGACCTCAACAACGGTGTCGCGGCGATGCCGGTGCGCACGGCGGCTCAGCAGAACCAGTTGGCGACGGTGCTCGCCGAACCGGTCGCGGTGACCCGCACACTGTCCGCGCCGTCGCCGATCCTCACCGCCGAGCACCTCGCCGTCGGGTTCGGGATCACGACCGTGCTGCTGGCGGGCGCCATCGTGTGGATGGGTTTGCGGCGCAGGGCCTGACCGTCAGCGGGCGTCCTGGATACGACGCCACGGCGTGGCCTGCTCGAGCTCGAACGCCAGCTCGAGCAGAGTCCGCTCGTCGCCGTGGTCGGCGGAGAAGTGCGACGCCAGCGGCAGGCCGCGGGACGTCTCGTGCATCGGCAGCGAGATGGCCGGTCCGCCCGACGCGTTGTTCAACGGCGTGAACGCCGTGTAGGCGATCAACTTGTCGAACAACTCCTCGAAACTCTGTGTCGGCGAAAGATATCCGAGCTCCGGCGTCGTGTGGGCCAGGGTGGGCGACAGGATCACGTCGTACTTCTGGAAGATCTGCGCGTACTCACGGTACGTGCGCCGCAACCGGTAGAGCACCCGGGGAGTCTTCGCGATGTTCTTGCGGTACATCGCGGCGAGTCCGCGCGTCAGATTGTCCGTGGCGTCGCGGTCGAAGTCCGGTCCGAGCATCCGCTTGCCGTTGCTGGAGATGACGAACGACAGGAACCCCCAGTAGATGCAGAAGTCCTCGACGAACGAGGAGTTCACCGGCATCGGGCACTCCTCGACGTGATGCCCGAGGTCCGCCAGCAGATCGGCGGTCGCGTGGACCGACTTGCGGGTCTCGTCGTCCGTGCGGGACACGGTGACCGAGTCGACCACCACCCCGACCTTCAGCCGGGTGCTGCTCGGCCCCTCGACCAACCGGATGGGTGGCAGTGCCGGATTGCGGTAGTAGCGTTCGGCGGCCGCCATCCACCGTGCGGTGTCCCGCACCGAGCGGGTGACGGCGCCCTGCGCGATGATCCGGATCGGCAGCGTCTTGTCCATGGCGTCGGGGACCGTCCGCCCGCGGGACGGTTTCAGGCCGACGAGCCCACACGCGGCCGCGGGTATGCGGATGGATCCGCCACCGTCGTTGGCGTGCGCGATCGGCACGACACCCGAAGCGACGAGTGCGGCCGAACCACCCGAGGACGCGCCCGGCGAGAACGCGAGATTCCACGGATTGTGCACGGCCGCGGCGTCCATGAACTCGGTGGACGCGCTGAACCCGAACTCGGGGAGCCGGCTCTTCCCCAGCGAGAGAACACCTGTGGACAGGTACTGCGTGACGAAGTCGCTGTCGACCCGGGCGGGCTGCGCGGCGAAGGCGACGCTGCCGTGCTGCGTGGGCAGGCCGGCGACGTCGACGTTGTCCTTGACGACGGTCGGCACTCCCGCGAAGACACCCTCGTGCGGGCGGTCCGCCTCCGTCAGCGCACGGTCGAAGTCGGCGAACGCCAGGGCGTTCAGTGCGGGCCCGACCGACTCGGCGCGTGCGATCGCCGCCTCTGTTACCTCGCGGACCGACACCTCCCCGGCAGCGATCCGTGCCGCGAGGCCGGTGGCGTCGAGGTCGCCGAGCGCGTCGTCACGGAAGGCGTGGACGACGGTGTCGTCCCGGGCGGGATTGCTGAACTCGGTCACTTCCGAAGCCTATTGGACGCTCGGCCTGCTCGGAAGGAATTCCGGACCCGAAACGAGCACGAGCGCACAGAAGCGCCGATGACGGCGTTCTGTGCGCTCGGGAACGAGGAGTGTGACTAGCCGATGAGGCCGGCACCCTGGGTGCGGGCACGGTCGAAGCGCTCCTGTGCGTCCGCCCAGTTCACGATGTTCCACCAAGCCTTGACGTAGTCCGGCTTCACGTTCTGGTAGTCGAGGTAGAAGGCGTGCTCCCACATGTCGAGCATGACGACGGGAATGATCGCGGCGGTGATGTTGCCGTGCTGGTCCGTCATCTGCTCGATCACCAGGCGCTGGCCGATGGTGTCGTAGCCGAGCAGAGCCCATCCGGAGCCCTGGATGGTGGTAGCGACACCGGTGAAGTGGGCCTGGAACTTGTCGAAGGACCCGAACTGGTCGTCGATGGCGGCAGCCAGGTCGCCGGTGGGCTTGTCGCCGCCGTTCGGGGACAGGTTCTTCCAGAAGATGGAGTGGTTGGTGTGGCCACCGAGGTTGAAGGCGAGGTTGCGGGAGAGAAGGAGCGCCTTGTCGGCGATCGTGCCGTCCTCACGGGCCTCGGCCATCTTCTCGAGGGCGGTGTTGGCGGCCTTCACGTAGGTCGCGTGGTGCTTGTCGTGGTGCAGTTCCATGATCTTGCCGGAGATGTGCGGCTCGAGAGCTGCGTAGTCGTAGGGGAGTTCCGGCAGCGTGTATTCAGACACGAGGGTCCCTTCTTTGTGGGCGTGCGAGCCCTGATTCTTCCGGGTGCAGACTTCGTGTGATCACGCGTCACACACCCGCCTTCTCTAAACCGTTCTCGGGTATATACCCAATCTCATTGGTACACCCTCCGCAACACCGGGTCTCCCGGGGGCAATTCCCGCACAGGAAAGTTCGGGCACCCGAAAAAAGGCTGTCGCGGTGACACTGGATGTCGTGAGAATTCGTCCGAGCGGTGAACGGAACCTTAAGCTGACGCGATGCCTTCGCTGATACCTGTTGCAGATTCGCACGCGGCCGCGCCGCGTGTGGAGCTCACGGGCGCGAACCTGCTCCGCTTTTTCGCAGTTCTGGCCGTGATCTACTCGCACATTTCGTTCTATCTGATCGACGACCTCGGAACCGGATGGTGGTTCATCGACGTCGTCTACCAAATCCTCGTCGAGCGGGGCGGTCTCAACCAGCATCTGTCCTTTCTCGGGGTCGCCGTCTTCATGATGCTGACCGGGGTGTTGATCACCCGTTCGGCCATTCGTCACGAGCCCGGACAATTTCTGGTCAACCGGCTCGGACGAATCCTGCCCGCATTCTGGGTGGCCGTTCTCGCCGCGATCGTGCTGGTCCGCCTCGGCATCAACGGCATGTTCAGCGGCCAGGACGGGGTGTCGAATGTCGACGCCGCCCTGAGTTTCGTGCTCGGCGGTTTCTTCCTCAAACCCGAGGTGGCGGTTCTCGGGGTCACGTGGACCCTCGCCGTGCAGATCTTCTTCTACTTCGCCTGCGTGGCCGCGCGCCCCGTTCTGCGCACCCTGCCCATCGCGATGCCGATGGCCGGTGCCGCGCTCTGCGCGCTGATCCTGCTCTACAACCTGTACGCGCCGCAGCCGTACACGGTCCCGATGCTCTCCAAGATCGCCGCGACGCTGCCCGCCGTGTTCCTCGGGCAGATCATCTACCTCGGCTGGGCGCGGCTCGCGGACTGCCGGTGGGTCGTCGTCGCCGGTCTGGCCCAGGTCGAGGTCATCCGCCTCGCCACCGACTTCCGCGTGTACTGGGCGGGCGATCACTACCTCTGGACGTTCGCCGTCGTCACCGCGTGCGTCGTGCTGGTGGGCCGATACGACGGTCCCGCGGCGCACTGGGCCGTCGTGCGCTGGACCGCGACGCGCAGTTACGCGATCTACCTCGTCCACACGCTGATCCTCTACCGCGTGTACGAGCACACGGTCGGCTCGTTCGGCGAGACCGGGGCGGTGATCGCATTCCTCGTGGTGACGGCGCTGGTGTCGGAGGCGCTGTACCGGTGGGTGGAGGTCCCCGCCACGGGGTGGGTGACCGCGCGCGTCGAGCGGATGCGGGCGCACTCGGCGCTCGCCCAGGAGACCACTCCGGCACCGCGCGTAGCATCGAATCATGTCTTGGTACGACGAGCTTCTGGGTCGAGCAGCCGCTAAATCCGTGATGGTCACCGCTGAGGATGCCCTCCCCGGTCGCAGTCAGCCGATTCCCGTTCCGGCGACGCACTTCGTCAACGGTCGCCCCCTGCAACCCCCGTTCCCCGAGGGCATGCAGACGGCGGTGCTGGGCATGGGATGTTTCTGGGGCGCGGAGAAGGAGTTCTGGCAACTCGACGGCGTCTACACCACCGCGGTGGGATACGCCGGCGGCTACACGCCCAACCCCACCTACGAGGAGACGTGCTCCGGTCGCACCGGACACACCGAGGTCGTGCTCGTGGTCTTCGATCCGAAGGTGATCTCGTACGCCGAGATCCTCAAGGAGTTCTGGGAGAACCACGACCCCACGCAAGGCATGCGGCAGGGCAACGACCAGGGAACGCAGTACCGTTCGGCCATCTACACGATCGACGAACAGCAGGTGGAGATCGCCGAGGCCACCGGTGAAGCGTTCGAGAAGAGGCTCGCCGAAGCCGGATACGGGGCGATCACCACGGAGATCGCCCCGCTCACGCAGTTTTACTACGCCGAGGACTACCACCAGCAGTACCTCGCGAAGAACCCCGGCGGTTACTGCCCCGTGCACGCCACCGGCGTCAGCTGCCCGGTCGGGCTGCTGAAGCAGGACGAGGTGCCGGCGCAGACCGACATCCTGCCGCCCTCGTAGCCCCCGGTCTCAACCGCGGGTCGCGGACCACGTGAGCACCGCGGACGCCGCGATGGCGCTGACGGTGCGCACGTGGTTCCACCCGGTCCATCCCGACACGTAGTCGCGCCAGTACGCCGCCGAATCGGCCGCGGTGGGATCGATCGCGTCCAGCGCGTTGTTGTGCGGCACGTGGTAGACGACGGTCAGGGCGATTCCCACGAGATACAGCACGCAGGCGATTACCGCGTAGACGGCCGAACCGTCGTGCCGCACCACGCTGACGACCGCGAGCACGATCGATGTCAGTGCGGTGCCGAACAACGCGGTCATGAACCAGAAGTTCGGCGCCTCGCGGTTGATCGCCTGCATCGCCGCGATGCCCTGGGCCGGCTCCAGCCGACCGAGTCCGGTCATGATGAACGTGGAGAACGCGAACATCACGCCGCCCACCACGCCGGCGCCCACCGCCGTGACGATCGTCAGATAGCGCTCCACGGTCAGACCCTCCAGACACCGGCCGCTGCTGCGGCGCGGACATAGTCGGTGAAGTCGCGGGGTGCGCGCCCCAGAGCGCGTTCCACCCCGTCGGTGAGTGATGCGTTGCGCCCGTCCAGCACTTCGGCGAACAGGTAGGTGAGCAGGCCGATCGCGTCGGACGGTACCCCCTGCCCAGCCAGGGCCGTCGAATACTCTTCCGAAGTGACTGGGGTGTACCGGATTTCGAGACCCGTTGCCTCCGCGATCTCGGCGACGGCGTCACCGAACGACAACAACCGCGGTCCGGTCAGTTCGTAGAGTTCGCCGGCGTGGCGGTCCCCGGTCAGTGCGGCGACGGCGATCTCGGCGAGATCGTCGGCGTCGACGAAGGGTTCGAGCACGTGCCCATCGACGGGCAGTGCGAGGTCGCCGGCGAGCAGTGAGTCGAGCATGAAGCTCTCGCTGAAATTCTGGCTGAACCAACTGGACCGCAGGATCGTCCACTCGGCTCCCGCCTTGCGGATCGCGAGTTCGCTGCGCTCGGCCTCGGTTTCGCCGCGACCGGAGAGCAGGACGAGTCGCCGGGCGCCGTTCGCGACGGCCAGGCCCGCGAACTCCTCGACGACCTCCGCCGCTCCCGGCACCGCGAGATCCGGGTAGTAGGCGATGTACACCGAGGTGATTCCGTCCAGTGCGGGCCGCCACGTGTCCCTGTTCTCCCAGTCGAACGGGGGACGGCCGGAGCGGGAGCCGCCCCGGGCAGGTACTTCCGCGGCGGCGAGCCGGGCGAGGACGCGGCTACCGACCTTGCCGGTGCCGGTGAGTACGAGTGTGTGCGGTGTCGTTGTCATGTCTTTCAGTCAAGACGGCGACGTCGAGACTTTCCATGGTTGAAACGCGCCGATCCATACGCGAGCGTCTACGCTGGATGTGTGGATCCCCTCGCCGGTCTCATCAGTGGTCCCCGTGCCGCAGGCGCGTTCGTGCTCCGCTCGATCATGGAACCACCGTGGTCGCTGCAGATCGACGACCACGCGCCGCTCAGCCTCGTCGCGATGGGCCGGGGCGAAGCGTGGATCCTCCCGCACACCGGCGAGCCGGTGCAGCTCACCGAGGGTGACGTCGCGATCGTCCGCGGACCCGAGCGCTACGTCGTCGCCGACCATCCGGACACCCCGCCGAACGTGATCATCAACCCCGACCAGAGCTGCACGACGCTCCGCGGGGAACCGCTCGCCGAGGCGATGGACCTCGGGGTGCGCACCTGGGGAAACAGTGCGGGCGGCCGCACGGTCTTGCTGACCGGGACGTACCAGACCCCGGGCGAGATCAGCATGCGACTGCTGGCCGCGCTCCCGGAACTCGTCGTGCAGCGCCGCGCCGACTGGGACTCGCGGCTGGTCACCCTCATGCACGACGAAGTGGTGCGGGACGAACCCGGACAGGAAGCGGTGCTCGACCGTTTGCTCGACCTGCTGCTGATCGCGGTGCTGCGCGCCTGGTTCGCGCGGCCGGCGGCCGAGGCACCGTCGTGGGTGCGGGCGCAGAGCGACCCGGTGGTCGGCAAGGCAATGCGCATCCTGCAGAACAACCCCTCCCGCCAGTGGACCGTGGAGTCGCTCGCCGCGGAAACCGGCCTGTCGCGGGCTGCCCTCGCGCGACGGTTCACGGACCTCGTCGGCGAACCGCCCATGACTTTCCTCGCCGGCTGGCGGCTGTCCCTGGCCGCGGATCTGCTCCGCGAACCCGATGCCACGGTCGCGTCCGTGGCCCAGCGCGTCGGGTACGGGAGCGGATTCGCGCTGAGTGCGGCGTTCAAACGCGTGCGCGGAGTGAGCCCCAAGGAGCATCGTGAGATGGCGGGGAGCAGATGAGTGTATTACGGCACAGTGCCCAAAGACACACCGGATCGACTTGATCTTGTTTGCCTTGCGTACGACCCTGGATGGTAGGGAATTGTCGGCGAGAGGACCGGATCCGGAATGTGGAACAACTCTCCAGCACGGGGGCTGCGTCAGCGGTCGGCCCGTCAGCGGCACAACCCGCTACTCCGGCGCTCGGACCGGATCGAGAACATGCTCACCCTCGCGGTCGTGGTGCTCGCGTTCGCGATGCTGCCCCTGGCCATCCTCGTGGGCGCCCGGACCATCGACAGTCAGCTGACGCTGGCGGAGAAGCAAGTCGCGGACTACCGCACCGTCTCCGCCACCACGCTCGCCGACTCCACCGGCGTGTCCGTCACCTCCGACGTCGCACCGTCGGGCGTCGACACCGCCCCCGCCAAGTGGACGTGGGGTAACGAAACCCGCCACGCCGACATCACCGTCGACCCCGCCACGCCTTCGGGAACGAAGGAAGACATCTGGGTCAACGCCGACGGCAACCTCACCACCGAACCGATGTCGCCGTCCGCGGCACGAGTGGCCGGCGTGATCGCCGGGATGTTCACCTGGTTCGCGGTGATGATGATCGCGCTGTCCGGCTTCCTCATCTGCCGCGCCTCCCTGAACCGCGGCCGCGACGCGCAGTGGGACCGCGACCTCCGCCAGTTCCTGGATTCGACCACCCGGCACTGAGCCCGCTCAGCTGATCGAGCCCCTGAACTCGACCGCCTGCTGCGCAGCCTGCGTCGTGACAGCGATGTCGGCGACAGGGTAGACGTGGAACTCGAAGAAAGGTCCGAATTTCGTCGGACCGTCCAAGATGTCGTTCGGGTCATCCGCCTCGACGAAGGCGAATCCCCCGGTTCCGTCCAGGCGACCGAGGAAATGATGGAAGGTCGCCCCTTCCGCCGGCGTCCATCTCGCGAACACTTCCAGGCTCCGCCGCGCAGCTGCCTCGTTCTCGGCGGCGGACCCACCGTCACGCAGCGTCCAGGTAATCACGTACTTCATTGCACCCTCCCGAGGGCGTGCCGGGATCAGCTCGCAGGGACCGCGCCGAGCTGCTGAAGGAATCCGAGTGTGTCCCACACCTGCCAGGTCTCGGCGATCTTGCCGTCGGCCAGACGATGGATCGAGATCGCATCCACTCGGATCTTGTTTCCGGTCGGCGGAATCCCGTTCATCTCACCGACGTGTGTTCCCGTTCCCGTCCAGCGCACGACGACGCGGTCGCCGGCCGAGAACATCTCCTCGACGGTCCAGTGCCCGTCCACCCCGTTCTGATAGGCCGAGATCGCCGCCGCCATTCCCGCGGGACCCGGCCCACCCGGGACCTGGGGATCGTGCATCTCGTGGTCGCTGCTGAACAGCTCCTCCGCTATCTCGTTCTTCCGATCGTTGTTCATCTCCTCGTAGAATCGACGCACTACCGCTTCTTCCGCAGAACCCATGACAACCTCCGGCGCACTCGAGTGACACGGCCGTTCCGGTCGTACTTCGAGCTTTCCACCGGTGGAAAGGGAACGGAATGTTGCTGAGCACGCCGAATGACCCGGGCAGTCGTCGAGCGGAGGGGTGATGGGCGCGGAGTCCCGACTACGTGATCTGGGGCTGGTGCTGCCCCGCGCCGTCCAGCTGCCGCCGGGGGTGGAGTTGCCGTTCAGCTGGGTACGCGTGCACGGCCGCAGAGTGCTGGTGTCCGGTCACGGGCCGCTCGCCGAGGACGGCACACCCGCCGGACCGTTCGGCTCCGTTCCCGCCGACGTGTCGGCCGCCGATGCCACGCACTCAGCCCGGCTCACCGCCCTCGCGGTGCTGGCAGGGGTTCGCCGCGCGGTGGGCGATCTCGACCGCATCGGTGCGTGGCTCACCGTCACGGGATTCGTCAACGCCGAACCGGGCTACGAGCAGACCACCGCGGTGCTCAACGGGTTCTCCGAGGTGGTGCTCGACGTGTTCGGCCCGGACATCGGCGGCCACGCCCGGACGGCGATCGGGGTGGCCGCGCTGCCCCTCGATCTTCCGGTCGTCGTGGCCGCCGAACTCGAGCTTGCCTAGCTCAGTTGCGGAACGACCTCACTGGCGACCAGTTCCAGGTGGTCGAGGTCGCTCAGATCGAGGGTCTGCAGGTAGATCCGCTGCGACCCCGCCTCGGCGTAGCGGCCGATCTTGTCGACGAGCTCGGCGGGCGACCCGGCGAGTCCGTTCTCCCGCAGCTCGCTCACCTCGCGTCCGATGCTGGTGGCGCGTTTCGCGATCTCCTCCTCGGTGCGCCCGCAGCACAGGACGAGCGCGTTGGAGTACACCAACTCGGTGGGGTCGCGATCGATCGCCTTGCACGCGAGCCGGACCCGTTCGATCACGTCCCGCGTCTCGTCGACGGACTGGAACGGGACGTTGAACTCGTCCGCGTACTTCGCGGCCAGCGCGGGAGTCTTCCTCTTGCCGGTGCCGCCGATCAGGACGGGCGGACCCTGCGGCTGCCGCGGCTTCGGAAGTGCGGGCGAATCCTTGACCGTCACGTGCGTCCCGTCGTAGGAGAACGTCTCACCGAGCGGAGTGCGCCACAGCCCCGTGATCACGGCGAGGGACTCCTCGAGCCGCTCGAACCGCTCCTTCAACGGCGGGAACGGAATGCCGTACGCCTGGTGCTCCTCCTCGTACCAGCCGGCGCCGATGCCGAGGTCGACGCGGCCACCGCTCATCTGATCGACCTGCGCCACCGAGATCGCCAGCGGTCCGGGATAGCGGAACGTCGCGGACGTGACGAGGGTGCCGAGACGGATCGTGGACGTCTCGCGGGCGAGACCCGCCAGCGTGATCCACGCATCGGTCGGTCCGGGAAGCCCCTCGGTGTTCATGGCGAGGTAGTGATCCGACCGGAAGAACGCGCCGTAGCCGAAACGTTCGGCGGCCTGCGCCACCGCCAGAAGATCGTCGTAGGTGGCACCCTGCTGGGGTTCGGTAAAGATTCGCAACTCCATGTGAACCACTCTGCCCGATCCGTGATCGGTACGCTGATTTCATGGCCAAGATCCCACTGAACCTGCCGAAACCGCTGGCCGACAAGCTGCCCGACGCGTTCGGAGGCTCCGGCGCCGGCGTGGTGCCGGTGGTGCGACTGCAGGGGATGATCGCGTCCGGCGGAGCGGGGTTCGGGCGGGCGCTGAGCGCGGAATCCGTCGAGGAACCGTTGCGACGCGCGTTCACCACGCACGGTGCCAAAGCGGTGGCGCTGTTGATCAACAGCCCCGGCGGGTCGCCGACGCAGAGCGAATACATCGCCGCCCGCATCCGTCAGCTCGCCACCGAACACGAACTGCCCGTGCTCGCGTTCTGCGAGGACGTCGTCGCGTCCGGCGGCTACTGGCTGGCCTGCGCGGCCGACGAGATCTACGCGACCGCCACGTCGGTGGTCGGCTCCGTCGGTGTCATCTCGGCGGGCTTCGGGTTCTCCGAACTGATCGACCGGCTGGGCATCGAACGGCGGCTGCACTCGGCCGGCGAGGCGAAGGCCCGCCTCGACCCGTTCTTCGCCGAGAAGTCCGAGGACGTGCAGTGGCTCGAACAGATCCAGGAAGGCATCCACGACGAGTTCCGCGACTGGGTGGTCGGCCGCCGGGGGGACAAGCTGAAGGCGGACGGGGCCGAGTTGTTCAACGGCGACGTCTGGCTGGGACGCCGCGCCGTCGAACTCGGCATCGTGGACGGGATCGGAACACTGCGCGAGGTGGTGGAGAAGCGGTTCCCCGACGCCACCCTCGAGATGACCGGGCCGCGCCGCTCCCTCTTCGCGAAGCTCGGGCTGCCCGCTGCGAGCTGGGACGACGTGGCCGCCGCGATCGTCGGCGCGGCCGGTGCCCGCGTCGCCTGGTCGCGGTACGGGCGGTAACTACTTCGGCACGACGACCCCGACCGGGCCCGCGCCGATACACAGCGACAGGTCCGGGGTCAGGGTGCTCACCCGCACGCTCTGCCCGCCGCCGGTGAGTCGCACGAACACCGAATTCGGGCCGCGGTGCACCGGCACCCGCACCGGGCTGCCGACCTCCATGGCGACGGCGATCTCACCGTCCGCGGTGGCCATGTAGTTCAGCTGCGCAGTCCACTCCCAGCCGGTCAGCGGTCCGTCCAGGGGAAGCGGGACGAAACTGCGCTGGTCGACCAGGTGCCCGCAGTCCGGAACCGGTCCGGGATCGATCGCGCGCACCCACGTGACCTGGGCGTCGACCACCGAACCCGCGTCGTCGATCATCCGGAGGTCGGGGGTGCTGTCGGAGAACTCGGGGCGGTCGCGCAGCGGGGCGAAGACCCGGCTCACCAGGTTGTTCGGGTACGCCACCGGCAACAGCACCCAGATGGACGCAGGCTGCTGGAGGATCGGCGCGTCATCCCGTTCGGCGAGCGACGCACGCGCGGTCGCGAGGTACGCGGTGGTCGGGTTCTCCTCCCAACTGCGGGTGAACGTGTACGTCGACCACAGGCTGCTCGCGACGAACGCGACCACGGCGGCGACGGACACCAGCGGCCGCACCCGGACCGGGTCGGCGCGTCGGCGGGGTGCACGGGCGATCACGGCGACGGCGATCGCGAGGATCACCGCGGTGTCCGTGTAGTAGCGCAGCGTCTGCGCGAGTTCGTAGGTGGTGTCCGCGCCCCAGCGGGTGACGACCATCGCGGTCACCGACAGCAGGAAATACGCGGCCGTGAGGACCCACACCCAGCCGATGCGGCGCTTCAACCGGACCGTCGCGACGACCGCCGCGACGAGGACCACCCAGCCGACCACCTCCAGCGCCGTCGACGGGGAGGCCCACGGGGGACTCGGAATCCACCGATCCCACGTCCACGGCCCACCCACGAACGTGGGCAGCAGTCCGAGCGACGTGCCGTGGTGGAACAGTTCGAACGCGCGCGACGCACCCGCCCATTCCCACTGTGAGGCGACGGTGGAGAAGTAGAACGCCGCCCACACCGCGAGCACCGCCGCCGACGGGAGCCAGAGGGCCGCGCCTCGCCGCAGCGTCGACCGCACCGGCCGCTCCCGCTCGCCGACGTGCGCGAGCAGAGCCACGGTCGCGAACGCCGCGAACGGGACCACGACGGACTTCTCGAAGAACAGCAGCGACGCGATCAGCACGAGCGTGCCCGACACCGCGTACCGCCGCCGTCCGGTGCGGCACAGTTCGAGGGCGTCGCGCGCCACCCAGGCCAGCGCGATCTGCAGGGGCAGTGCGTTGAGTGCCGCCGCCCACCAGGCGAACGCCGGCACGGTCAGCGGGGAGAACAGATAGATCGCCAGCGGAACGAGAAGGACGGGTCGTGGACCGAGGATCGTGCGAAGTAACCGGAAGACCGCATACGACGCGACCGCCTGCAACGCGATCATCGTCAGCATCGGCAGGATCCACTGATACGGCGCCACCCGCGTCGCGATACCCGCCACCAGGAAGGCCCCGGGCATGAGATGACCGTCGTGGTCGTAGAGCAGCAGGTCGGCGGAGAGCAGCGGGAGGCTTCCACCGCGTCCGGCAAGGATCAGATCGTCCCAGTAGAAGTCGCTGCGGGCGGCCACCCACGTCCGCACGAGAAGTTGCACCACGACGAGGGCGGCGGCCACCTGGAGGACACGGGCGGGCCCGAGGTGCCACCGCGATCCGACGTCGTCCGTCATCGTTTTCCGAGATTACAGATCGGGTGGAACCAAACCGCGCCGGGCCGCGTCAGATCAAGTGTCGGGACATTTTCGCCCGGCACAGGTGGGGGAGACGACGGCCGGTCCGGAGTTCTCGGGTCGCTTCGCGGCGATCCGAACTGGAGGGGTAATTCCGGGCCGAGCCGTCGGTCACCGAGCCCGATTGTTCACCGAGCTGCGATGTCAAATTCATCCACCGTTGTGGACCGTTCATCCGAAGCTGTCAACAATCGCGGATTCGCATGCGCTCTGACCTGTGTATGAGCACTACTCACACTGTCCATAACTGTGTATGAACCTGTGGAAACTGTGGATAACTCGGCATTTCGCGTGGTGCAGCTCACACATTCTCCCCAAAAAGGACGATTCGGTCGTGGGCTGCCCGCATTCGCGGGTCGTGACAGAATCGGCAATGTGAAGTGGGTGCGGAGGGCATGAGCGTCGTCGTTCAGGTGTGTGCGCGATGCGCGGCTCGGTGGCCGGTCCTCGGCTCCCCGGCGCAGTGGTGCCCGCGTTGCCACGGTGTGCTGCTCGCCCCCGTCCGCACCGACCAGCACCAGCCACCCGCGAGCCGGGGGTTCCGCTGGATCGCGCGATCCCCGCTGCGGCGCAGCGGTCTCGCGGCCGAGGCGCCGACGGCCGGCCCCACCCCGCACTACACCGAGATCCCCCGCTGGGGACTCCACGATCACGTCGCATCACCCTCCGCGCGGCGCGACTGGCCGGAACTGCTCGCCGGCAAGGCGGCCACCTTCCTCACCCTCACCGCCGGTCTGTACGCGTTCGCCGTGATCGCCGAATTGGGCCGATACGCCGTTCTCCTCCGCAACCGGACCCGGCTGATCGATCCCACCCTGCTCGCCGTGTCCGACATCGCGGTGTTCCTCGGCCAGGCCGGCGGGATGCTCCTCGCACTGCTGTCGGGCATCGGCGGAGTGTGC
This sequence comes from Rhodococcus sp. A14, assembly GCF_011603105.1. Taxonomy (NCBI): domain Bacteria; kingdom Bacillati; phylum Actinomycetota; class Actinomycetes; order Mycobacteriales; family Nocardiaceae; genus Rhodococcus; species Rhodococcus sp. A14. Next base: position 28,178 of record NZ_JAAOQS010000097.1, read on the forward strand.
TGGTTGCTGCGGATGCGTCGCCGCACGTTCGCCCGGGCCAAGACGTCCGACCCGCGGACCCCCACCGAGGTGATCGTCGGCTGCGCGGTGCCGGGCCTGAACCTGGTGATGCCGGGTGTGTACCTGCTCGAGGTGATCCGCCGCGACCCCCGCGCGGTCCTGCTGGTCCGTGCCTGGTGGAGCCTGTGGGTCTTCGGCGCGGTGCTCGTCGTCTTCAATTGGTTCTGGCGGTCCAGGCCGGGACTGCAGGCCATGGCAGACGGTGTCCTGCTGGCCGCCTTCACGGCGCTGGTCGCCTCCGCGACCGCCGTACTCGCACTGATGGTGCTCCGACGGCTCGAGGGCCGGACGCTGAAGGGGGCGAAGGAACCCGTCACCCGCTGGGTGATCGCCACCGGTCCGCCGCCGCAGACGGACGCGGAGAAGGCTGCGGAGAAGACATCCGAGGCCAGCGACCGGGAAGCCGTCGCGTCGTGAGCCCCGACCGGCGCGGCCCCCTGGTGGTGGCGCACCGCGGTGCATCCGCGGCCATGCCGGAACACACGCTCGCCGCGTACGAGCTGGCGCTGGAAGAGGGCGCGGACGGGCTCGAATGCGACGTGCGGCTCACCCGGGACGGCCACCTCGTGTGCGTGCACGACCGCACCGTCGACCGGACGTCCACCGGAGCCGGCGTCGTCAGCGAGATGACCCTCGAGGAGCTGGCGGAGTTCAACTACGGCACGGAAGACGAGCCCGCCGAACTCCTCGAGCTGAGCGCGCTGATCGCGCTCACCCTGGACTGGTCGGCGCGCCCGGTGAAACTCTTCATCGAAACCAAGCATCCCGTGCGGTTCGGTGGCCTGGTCGAGAGCAAGGTGCTCGCCGAACTGCAACGCTTCGGCATCGCCGCACCGCCGTCCGCCGACCACTCCCGCGCGGTCGTGATGTCGTTCTCCGCCGGAGCGGTGTGGCGGATCCGCCGGTCGGCGCCGATGCTCCCGACCGTGCTGCTCGGCGAATCCGCCCGGTACCTCGGCGGGGGAGCCGCGACCACCGTTGGCGCCACCGCGGTCGGTCCGTCGGTGAAGACGCTGCACGAACACCCGGACATGGTCGACAAGGCCGCTGCCGCGGGGCGCGCGACGTACTGCTGGACCGTCGACAACCGCAGCGACGTCGAACTGTGCCGCGAACTCGGGGTCAGCTGGGTGGCCACCAACCACCCCGGCCGCACCAAGAAGTGGCTGGCGTCCTGACCGGACCGGCGTCGGCGTGTAGGTTTTGGCGTCGTGGCAAAGAAGAGCAAGAGAAACAGTGGTCCGAAGCCCGGTAGTGCCCGCGCCGAGAAGCTCGCGCAGCGGCAGGCGGAACGGGAGAGCGCCGCAGCGGCCGTGACCCGGCCGTTCGAAGGCCTCGCCGCCGAATGCGATCTGGTGGCGCTGCGCGAGTTCGTCCCGTCGGCGACCGCCCCGCTGCCCGTCAAGGATTCGTCCCGTCCGGTGACGCTCGCGACCGTGCTGCCCGGTGCCGTCGCGGCGCTGGTGCGCGACGAGGGCGACAGTGCCACCGGGTTCGTCGGTGTGCAGGTCCAGGCGCATTCCGCGGATCTCGGCGCCGATCTGGCCGCGTCCGTCGCCTGGGTCCGTGACGCCGCAGCCGGCGAATCGCTGGCCTCCGCCAACCCTGGATCCGACACCCCGGCACTGGCCGACGTGATCGACGCGGACGCACCTCTCGACATCACCGTGCACCAGGATTTCAACTGGTGGATCCCCGAAGGAGTGGAGCCGGCCCCCGAGGTCGCGACCACCGTGCAGCACGCGAATGCGGCGATCATGCCGTCCGCGCGAGTCGAGGCCGAAGGCGTCGTCGCGGCGTGGTGGGTCGATGCGGGCGAGAAGGCGCACATCCGCTGGGTGCGCCCGGAGAACGAGGACGATCTGATGCTGGCCCTGGCGCGCGTGCACGCGACCGGCGGCCTGCACCTCGGTGAGGGCTCGCGCTACGCCGGGTCGTTCCGGACGCACGGTCTGCTGGTCCCGGTGTTCGACCTGGACCGCGAAAAGCATGCGAACGAGTGGGCCGCCGCGACCGTCGAACTCGGTCAGCGACTGGCCGAAGCACTCGCCGTCGACGCGCCGCTCACCACCGAGGAGCGACGCGCCCGCGACGGACTGCGTGGCCGTCAGGTCACGTTGCGTTAGGCCCTTCGGGCTCGTGAGTGGTTGAGGAGTACAGAGACTCATCAACCACTCACGGGCGGCGGAGCCGCCTAGATGGAACCGCCCGCTGCGTGCGGTGCCCCGGACGTGTCTGCGGGGCCGCTCATCTCGCGTGCGACGAACTCCTCCAGGTCGAACAGGTTGCTGCCCGCGCGGTCGGCGATGGTCAGCAGCGTCGTCATGCTGGCGACCTCTTCGACCTGCTCCTTGAGGAACCATTGCATGAACTGCTCGCCGAGGTAGTCGCCCTCTTCGCGGGCGGTGCTCGCCAATTGCACGATCTGCTCGGTAACCGTCTGCTCCTGCGTCAGGGCGAGGGCGATCGGCTCGCGTGCGTTCTCGAACTGGCCCTTCGCCGCGTCGACACCCGACAGTTCCACGGAGATGTCGCGGTCGAGGAAGTACTGGACGATCATCATGGCGTGGTTGCGCTCTTCGACGGCCTGCTTGTAAAAGTGCTTGGCCAACTGCGGCAGGTCCGCATTGTCGAAATAGATGGCAGTCGCGATGTACTGGTGTGACGCGTTGAATTCGTTGCGAATCTGATCGTGGAGCAGAGCGTGGAATTTCGTCTTGTGCGCGTCAGTGGAAGTCATGAAATGGATAATATCGCTGGTCAGAGCGGGTGTCATCCAAGTTGGACCTAATTTTGGAAAGCTTGCCCAAACTAAAGTCAACCTAATTTCGGCACCATTCTGATGTCATTTTCCTAACCTGAGCTGGCGGCGGATCCTCGACGGGAACGCGGCAAACCACGTCGGCGGGGCCTCGCCCGTGTATAAAATTCACAGCGTTCCGACGGTGCGGAGGGGCAGGCACATGTTGAGACGATCCGGTGCGTGGCTAGCGTTGATTCTCGGTGCCCTTTTCCTGGGGGCGGCGATTCCGGCCCCGGCGCAGGCCGAACCGTTGTATCCGTGGCCGGATCCCGACCCCTTCTACCTCGCTCCGGCCGACCTCGGGGTCCTTCGTCCAGGCGACGTCGTGCGGACACGCCGGATCGACACCTGGATGTACGCGAACTCGGACGGGTGGCAGATCGCGTTCCGGTCGACGAATTCGACGGGACATCCGATCCTGGCCGTCACCACGGTTCTGCTTCCCCGCGGTGTCGCGAATCCTCCGCTCGTGTCGTATCAGGCCATCGTGAATTCGCTCGGAACCAAGTGCGCCCCGTCGCGGTCGTTGTTCAATCTGGAACTGCAGGAGTCGCCGGGCCTGTATCTGGGTCTGCAACGCGGCTGGGCGGTCTCGGTGCCCGACCATCTGGGCCCGACCGGCGCCTACGGTGCCGCGAAACTCGGCGGCATGATCACCCTCGACAGTGTCCGGGCGGTGCAGCGGGTGGCCGAACTGGGGTTGTCGCACAGCCCCGTAGCGCTGGCCGGGTATTCGGGTGGGGGAATGGCCAGCGCGTGGGCCGCGGCGCTGGCCCCGAGTTATGCGCCGGAGCTGAAACTCGACGCGGTGGTGGCGGGTGGGATTCCCGCGGACCTCGAGCAGATGGCCCAGGGCCTGGGATTCAATCCGCACCCGGGGTTCGGGCTCGCTTTCGCTGCCGCGATCGGCTTGGAACGGGAATACCCGGAACAGCTACCGATTTCGTCGCAGCTGAACGCGACCGGACTGTGGCTGCGCGAGTGGATGTCGAACGAATGCCGCCGGTTCCTCCTGTTTCACGGCGCCTTTCGCAGCGCCGGACAGCTGGCCGCGTCGACCAGCCTCATGGCGAGTTCGGGCGCGCATCAGGTGTTGCGCGACAACAGTCTGCGGTACTTCGACGGTGTCCCGACCGCGCCCCTCTACCTGTGGCACGGCACCCTCGACGGGCTGACACCGTTCGATTCGGTTGCCGAGACCGCGCACCGCTATTGCGCTGCCGGCGCCAGACTGACGTTCGTCCCGTACGAGATATCCGAGCACATGACGACGGCAGTGGTGGGCTTTCCGGACGCGTACGAATACGTGGCCGCGCGGTTCCGCGGCGAACCGGCGCCCACCCGCTGCTGACCCGGAAGGGTCAGACCCCGCCGCCCGCCCTCTTCGGCGCACCCGGCCGGACCGGCGAGTTCCCGCTCATCTCGCGGGCGATGAAATCTTCGATGTCGAACAGGTTGTCGCCGGCGCGTTCGACGATCGTGAGCAGGGTGTGCATGCTCGCGACCTCCTCGACCTGTTCCTCCAGGAACCACTGGATGAACCGCTCGCCGAGGTAGTCGCCGGTGTCGCGGGCCGTTCGGGCGAGCTTGGTGATCTGTTCCGTGACGACGCGTTCCCGTTCCACCGCCAGGGCGACGGGGGCGCGCACCGAATCGAAATCGGTGACTACGTCGTCGATGCCGGGGACGGTCACGTGGAGGTTGTTGTCGATCAGGTACTGGATCATCATCAGCGCGTGGCCACGCTCCTCGGCGGCCTGCGAATAGAACCGGCGAGCCAGTTGCGGGAGATCGTGCGAGTCGAAATAGACGGCTACCGCGATGTACTGCTGGGACGCGGTGAACTCGTTGCGGATCTGCTGCAGCAGGAGGGCGTGGAACTCGGTGGGGGTCTTCGTCGCCGATTGAGACATGGGTGTCAGTTTACGGGCGTCGGTCACGGTCCGGTGGTGACCAGTTCGGCCGGGACCTGACGGTCGTTCGCCAGCGCATCGAAGAACTGCGACGCCCGGTCGTGATCCCAGAGCAGCACGTTCCCGGCGCCGTCGACGTCCTCGAAACCGCCCACGGGGACGGTGGTGGTGATCATGTCGCCGCGCACCGCCCACGCGAGTGCGGCGAGGTGCCAGATGTGGTCGCTCTCGTCGACACGCAGCGATGCGGCGGTGTCGGTGACGAGCGGCCAGACGCGGAACGGGTTGAGCCACGTCGCGGGACTGGTGGCCTTCGACATCAACGCCGCCATGAACATCCGCTGATGGTTCATCCGGTCGATGTCGGCGAGCGCGGTCGCACGGCTGCGGACGAAGCCGAGGGCCTGCGCCCCCGTCAGTTCCTGGCAGCCGGGCGCGAGGTTGATCCCCGCGAGCGGATCGTCGATGGCGGTGTCCAGGCACATGTCGACGCCGCCGATCGCGTCGACGATGCCGGCGAAACCACCGAACCCGATCTCGGCGTAGTGGTCGATGTGCAGACCGGAGGCCTCCTCGACCGTCTGGGTCAGCAGTTGCGGACCACCGAACGCGAACGATGCGTTGATCTTGTCCTCGCCGTAGCCGGGGATCGACACGTACGAGTCGCGCGGAATGCTCACCATCGTCGCCGGGCCGCCGCCGCTGGGGACGTGCACCACGATGATGGTGTCGGTGCGGTCGGGGCCGCTGTTGCCGCCGGTCGACAGCTGCTGTTCCTGCTCGGGGGTGAGCCCGGTGCGGCTGTCCGATCCGACGAGCAGCCAGTTCGTGCCGGGGGTGTCGTCGATCCGGCCGGGGTAGTCGGCCAGCGCGTCGATCCGGTTCAGCGAACTGTCGAGGTAGTACGTCATGCCCGCGAGCGCCAGGACCAGCACCAGGAACAGGATGCCGATGCGCCGGCCCCAGTTCCGCTTGCGCTTGGGGCGTCGCTGCCCCCGGGGCTCCGGGGTCCGCGGCGGTGCGAGCGGCGGGGGTGGTGGTGG
>NZ_JAAOQS010000098.1:0-33943 GCF_011603105.1 Rhodococcus sp. A14
GCTCGAGGGGGTCTACGATCCCCGGTCAGGGTGATCATCGCCCTGGATGAAGGTACGTCAGTTGCCGAAAAGGGAATCGGGCAATTCATTCTGCGAGATCAGGCTGTTCTTGCATGATCCGCGCGAATATGGGCTGAAAATTGAACCATCCAGCGCTCTGATCGTAGAGTGCGGCTACCTCTCGAGCAGTCTCCGCGGGAATGGAGTCCGGTTGCCCGGCGGCTAGGGCGAGAAGCTGTGCCTGGCACGAGCGTTCGAGAGCGATGAACCACCACGCGGCCTCGTCGACCGTTGCTCCGACCGTCAGGATGCCATGATTCTTGAGGATCGCGGCGCGATTCGCACCCAAATTCGCCGCGAGGGAGCGACCTTCGCCGCCGTCCAGCACGACGCCGTTGTACTGCTCAAAGACGGAGTGCCTCTCGTAGAAGGCGCATGCATCCTGGGTGATCGGATCCAACTTTCGACCGAACGCGGACCACGTCTTTCCATGCAGAGAGTGGCTGTGCGCGACGCCTACGACATCAGGTCTGGCGTCGTGCACACTGGAATGTATCGTGATTGCTGCTGGATTGACGGGACCTGTGCCCTCGACCAAGTTTCCGTCCGCGTCGATTAGACATAGATCAGATGCGCGGATCTGGCTGAAGGACACTCCCCAGGGGTTGACCCAAAGGTGGTCGAGGTATTGCGGGTCGCGGGCGGTGATATGCCCGGTAACTCCGTCGTCGAGGCCGAACCTACTGAAAATCCTGAAGGCTGCGGCCAGGCGAATCTTCCTATGATTTCTCTCCTCATCGGGTGAAAAGAATGTGGGCGGAGTTGGCAGGTCAAGAGTATGCATTATCGGCTACTCCAGGGGAAGGTAATCGGCGTCGTAGATGGCCTTGATGAAGGCTAATATCGGGAAATGAGCGATGAATCGATTAGCGCCGAGGGGGGAAGTGGGTGTTGGTAGAGAGCACTCGCATTCCGGAAACAGAGCTTCTCGATCGTGTCGCGGGGTAGTGATTTCATGTCTCGACTGAAGAGTTCTTGCGAATCAGGCCACGAGGAGTCGGCATGCGGGTAGTCGGTCTCGACCATGACTTTCTCGGCGCCGATGATGTCGAGCATCCGGAATGCCGCTGGATCTTCTATCGACGTAAACCAAAAGTTTCGTCGCAGGATGTCGACTGGGTCCGGGTCTGACGTGCTCCATGTCTCCGAGCTGGCAGCCTGCCTGTACGAGCGCGTGAGTCGCTCGATGATCATCGGCACCCATGAGACGCCGGATTCGGACAGTACGATCTTCAGCTTCGGAAAACGCAGTGGGATCCGGGAGAAGATCCAATCAACCACTGCCTGTATGGAGTTCAACGGGAAGAGTGCGACTGTGACATCTGCAGGGGATGCCGCACTCGGTTGGCAGATCGATCCCGAGGACCCCACGTGCAAGTTGACTACGGTCTCGGTCTCTTCGCATGCGCGAAAGAAGGGGTCCCAGTACTCGGAGTAGAGAGAGGGGAGCCCCAATCCCTCGGGGTTCTCCGAGAATGTTACCGACTGGAATCCGCGTTCCTTGTTGTTCCTGATCTCCAGTGCGGCGACCTCAGGGTCAAGGAGCCACGGCAATTGGCATGAGATGAATCTATCGGGATACGCGCCGCACCATTCCTCGAGCATCCAGTCGTTGTAGGCCCGAACGGAGGCGAGACCGACGTCGCGATCATGCATTCCGCTCAACCGCTTGCCGGCAAATCCCCAGACGAAGGATGGAAAGTTGAGAGACGCGTATACCCCGTTGAGGTCCATATCTTTGACTCGCGAATGAACGTCCCAAACACCGGTCCGGAAGTCTTCGTACTTTTGAGGCGCTAGGCTCCATTCTTCGATGGGCCTTCCGACTGCTCCGCACATTGTGAGGCGCATGGGGATTCGGTCGTCATCAATGTGCCAATACGGGATGCCATCCTGGTCGGGGACAACTGCTGGTACAAGGTCGCGATACCGCGAACTTGTACGACTGGTGAAGATATCTGCGGGCTCGAGAACATGATCGTCCACTGAGATGAGAGGGCACCATAATTCCCGAGGGTCGGGGTCTGGTAGAAATGTCGGCTCTGACCGAACGAGCCCTCTTCCCTGACTTTCGACATCCGGGTTGTGGATATCAAGCGCCATTACTGACTCCATTCGGTCGACATATCGCTCGGAGATGCTTTGGACCAGTTTTCTCATTCGCTTGGGCAGTGCGGAGTGTGAACCCCATCACGTTGCCCTAACGATTGGAAGGTATACGACCGTTGCCAGGCTGTCAACGGATTCTGTTGTTCACGAGGGCATTCGGGTCGGCGGCAAACTTCGAGGCGCAGGGCGCACAGGGCGCGTGTGCGACCTGACTACCTGAATTTTCTGCAGCGCGGCCGGTGACGGGCCGCCCGGCATCGTGGTGACCCGGGTGGGGCGCGGGATGAGTGGCTGCGGGTCTTCTTCTGTCTCGGGGTGTCCGACGGGAACGCTGGCCCGGGGCGACGCGCCCGGGCGCCGCCAAGGTCGGCCGGAACCGGAACCATCCGGCGCGGGGGGTCATGTCGGCCTGGGGAGGTCTCATTCCGAACTGAAACCAGTCCGATTGCGTGGTGGTGAATCCAGCAATGCGACGGCATGTGATGCGTTCAAAATGTACACAGTCGTCGTAGGTACTTGTTCGTGATGGTGCCCCGTTGACGTGGGGCCTCAGGATCGGCGTTGGGGCATCCGGCCGTCTTGTCACTGAAATCTGCGCGATCAGGCAGTGGAAACCGATGGTGTCACCAATCGTGTCCTGGAGCCAAGGCGCGGCGTCCCATGCATGGCAGGGCGTCGCGTGGAGGTGTTGGTTTGTTGAACGGGTGAGAGGCGGCCGCTGCATCGGGAGGGGGCGTTTGCGCGAGTCGCGATACAAGGCTATTGACCTTCCGATCGGAAGGGTATAGATTTCGCACATCTGAGCTCGGTTCGGTGATCGGAACCTATGACCGAGATGGTTGCGCCGCACGGTGCATGGTTTGAACGCGTCAGCGAGGAGTGGTGACCCCTATGGACTGCAGTTCCGTCGGCACCAAGCAACTATCGAATGTGATCATCCGGTTTGCCGGAGACTCCGGCGACGGCATCCAGCTGACCGGTGACAGATTCACGGGGGAGACGGCCTTCTTCGGAAACGATCTGGCTACCCTGCGGGACTTCCCTGCCGAGATTCGGGCACCGTCGGGGACGCTCGCAGGCGTGTCGTCATTCCAGTTGCATTTCGCGGACCACGGCATCCATACGGCCGGGGATGCGCCGGATGTCCTGGTGGCGATGAATCCCGCGGCGCTGAAAGCTAATATCGGAGACCTCGAGGCCGGGGCTGAGATCATCGTCGACAGCGACCAGTTCAAGCGACGCACTCTGAAAAAGGTCGGATACGGCACCAACCCGCTCGAAGACGGCTCGTTGGAGAGCTATCGCGTGCATGCCATTCCGCTTTCCTCGATCACGGTGGAGGCGCTACGCGGGTTCCCGATCAGCAACAAGGATGCCGAACGAGCAAAGAACATGTTCGCGCTCGGCCTGCTCTGTTGGATGTACGACCGTCCTACCGACGCGACCGTCGAGTACTTGCGTCACAGGTTCGGTAAGCGCGCGGAGATCGCCGACGCCAACGTGGCCGCGTTCCAGGCGGGATACGCGTTCGGCGATACGACTGAGACGTTCGCGACTCGGTACGAGGTGCGTCCGGCCCATATGCCGGATGGTCTCTACCGCAACGTGTCTGGAAACCTTGCCCTCTGTTATGGGCTTCTCGCGGGAACTCAGAAGGCGGGTATCCCGTTGTTCCTCGGAGCCTATCCCATCACGCCGGCGTCCGACCTGCTGCATGAACTTGCTCGCCACCAGGCGCAGGGGGTGCGCACATTTCAGGCCGAGGACGAGATCGCGGGGATCGCGGCAGCGATCGGCGCCTCGTTCGGTGGACATCTGGGGGTGACCTCCACGAGCGGTCCCGGCATGTCCCTCAAGGCCGAGGCTCTCGGCCTGGCGATAGCGCTGGAACTGCCCCTCGTGGTGTGCAATGTTCAGAGGGCGGGCCCGTCGACTGGGATGCCGACGAAGACCGAGCAGGCGGACCTGCTGCAGGCGATGTTCGGCCGCAACGGCGAATCGCCCGTCCCGATTCTGGCTCCTCGCTCGCCGTCGGACTGCTTCGAGATCGCATTTGAGGCCGTCCGGATCGCGACGAAGTACCGAACGCCTGTGGTGCTGCTGTCGGATGCGCATCTGGCGAACGGCTCGGAGCCGTGGCGGTTGCCCGACCTGAACCATCTCCCCGACATCCAAGTTGGATTTGCTACGGAGCCGAACCAGGACGGCGAGTTCTGGCCGTATCTGAGGGACCCGGAGACGTTGGCGAGGCCGTGGACGGTGCCGGGCACGCCCGGCCTCGAGCACCGCATCGGCGGGCTGGAAAAGCTCGACGGCAAGGGAACCATCTCCTCGGACCCGGACAATCACGAGGCGATGGTCCGTGTTCGCGCAGCTAAGGTCGCGGGCGTCGCGGCGGATACACCAGCTCTCGAGGTTGATGACCCGGATGATTGTGCGGACCTCCTCGTACTCGGCTGGGGATCCACCTACGGTGCGACCTGCGCAGCGGTGCGCGCTGTTCGCGAACGCGGGGGGCAGGTGGCGCACGCTCACCTTCGTCATCTGAACCCCTTTCCCGCCAATACCGGCGACGTCCTGGGCCGGTACCGCACGGTGCTTGTTCCCGAACTCAATTCCGGTCAGTTACTGGTGCTGATCAAGGCTTCCTTCGAGGTCCACGCTATCGGATACAACCGCGTCCGCGGCCTGCCGTTCAGCTCGGCGGAACTCGCCGCGCAGATCGAGGAGCTGATCTGACATGCTCGAAAACCCTGTCATGTTCGACAACCCTGTCCAGTCGCCGACTCCGATGTCGGGCCTGGGTTTGGTTCCCGCCACCACCAGAACAATGACGTCCGAGGACTTCAAGACTGATCAGGAGGCGCGGTGGTGTCCCGGGTGCGGGGACTACGCGATTTTGGCGGCGGTTCAGGGTTTGCTGCCGGAGCTCGGGCTGGCCCGCGAGAACATGGTCTTCATCTCGGGGATCGGTTGCTCGTCGAGGTTCCCGTATTACCTCAATACCTACGGCATGCACTCCATTCACGGTCGCGCCCCGGCCATCGCGACGGGTCTGGCGATGTCGCGCCCGGATCTGTCCGTGTGGGTCGTCACCGGTGACGGCGATGCCCTGTCGATCGGTGGAAACCATTTGATTCACGCACTTCGGCGGAACGTGAATCTGAAGATCCTGTTGTTCAACAACCAGATCTACGGCCTGACCAAAGGTCAGTACTCGCCGACGAGCGAGGCGGGCAAGGTCACCAAGTCGACGCCGGTCGGATCGGTGGACCGGCCCCTCAACCCGATATCCCTGGCATTGGGAGCGGAGGCGACCTTCGTCGCGAGGACGATTGACTCCGACCGGGAACACCTGACCGGTGTTCTGCGGGCCGCCGCGCAGCACCGTGGAACGGCGCTGGTCGAGATCTTGCAGAACTGCAACATCTTCAACGACGGCGCCTTCGACCCGCTGAAGAATCCTGACAGTAGGGGTGAGACCACCGTCCGGCTGCAGCACGGCGAACCGATGGTCTTCGGGACAACGACCAGAAAAGGCGTGCGAGTCAGCCCGCGCGGCGGTCTCGAGATCGTGGCGCTCGATGACGTGGATTCCGATTCTCTGTTGGTTCACGATGTGCACCAACAGGATTCGTCGCTGGCCTTCATGCTCTCGCGTCTCGGCGACCGGCCCGGCGGTGTCACGCCGCTCGGGGTGTTCCGTGATGTGGCCCGTCCCGCCTACGACGATCTGGTCAACGAACAGATTGTCGAGGCAGGGGCCCACGGCCGCGCACCCGATCTGTCCACGGTCATCGCGGGAAACGACACGTGGTTGGTGGGTCCGCAGCACGACTAGGTCGCGGCCTGAAGGTCATTGTGATCGACCGTCGGGTGAATCAGATATCTGCAAGCACTAGCTAGGGAGCAAGAATTGATCATCGATCAGGTAGGCGTCGTCGGTGGCGGCCTCATGGGAACCGGCATCGCACGCGTCTGCGCGCTCGCCGGGGCCGACGTTGTGATCTGCGAGGCAGACTCCGACAAGGCAGCGGCGGCACGGGCACGGACCGAGAGCTCGCTCCGCCGTGCGGTGGCGGGCGGCAAGATCACCGACACCGACTGCACCGGGGCGCTGTCCCGGCTCCGCTTCACGGGCACGCTCGAGGAACTCGAGGACCGCGAGCTGGTCATCGAGGCCATCGTCGAGGACGAGACCGTGAAGCGCGAATTGTTTGCCGCGCTCGACAAGGTGGTGACCAGCCCCACCGCCATCCTCGCCTCCAACACGTCCTCCATCTCGATCACCAAGTTGGCGGCGGCGACCACGCGCCCCGAACGAGTTGTGGGCCTGCACTTCTTCAATCCGGTGCCCGCGCTGCGACTCGTCGAGCTCATCCCCACGCTGCACACGGAGGCGGCGACGATCGACCGTGTCGAGCGGTTTGCCACCGATGACCTAGAGAAGTTGGTGATCCGCTCCCAGGACCGGGCAGGATTCGTCGTGAACGCGCTGCTGACGCCGTATCTGCTCTCCGCCGTCCGGATGCTCGAGGCAGGCTTCGCCTCTGCCGCCGATATCGACCAGGGCATGGTGGAGGGCTGCGCCCACCCGATCGGGCCGCTGTCGCTCGCCGACTTCGTCGGCCTCGACATCCTGCTGGCAGCGTCGACCTCGATGTATGAGGAGTTCCGGGACCCGCAGTTCGCGCCGCCGCCGCTGCTCCTGCGCATGGTCGAGTCCGGGCTCCTCGGCGAAAAGACCGGACGCGGCTTCTTCACCTACGCGCAATGACCGGACCCGAAGGAACGCCCATGCCCGAGAACACCCCACCCCTGAGTGTGGCACCGAACGTGCGGTGGTCGCTGCCCGATGCGACCGACGCCGGTACCGCGGTCACGGTGGCCCCCAACCTGATGTGGTCTTTGCGCCGAGCGGCGGGGCTGCACGGCGCCTCGGTCTCGGTGGTCGACGGCGACGTCCGGCTCAGTTACCCCGAGCTGTTGTCCTGGTGCGATCGCCTGGCGTCGGGATTGGCGCGGCGCGGGGCGGGGCGGGGCGACCGGATCGCGATCCTCGGGGCCAACAGCGCGGCGTATCTGGCCGCCTATTTCGGGGTGCCGGCAGCAGGCTACGTCCTGGTCCCGCTCAATGCGCGGCTCGCGGATGCGGAACTGCTGAAGGTGGTGCAGGACTGCGAGCCGGCGATCCTGGTCGCGGACCCGGCGCATCAGGCCCGCGCGGAAGCGCTTGCCAGGTCCGCCGGAACCGGTGCGATCGGTTTCGAGGAACTGCTCGCGCACCCGGCCGACGAGGGCGTCGCGGACCGCGATCCGGAGCCGAGCTCGACCGATCTGGCAGCGATCTTCTATACCGGCGGCACGACCGGACGCGCCAAGGGTGCCATGCTCACCCACGGCAACCTCGCCGCGAACGCGCTGCACATGATCGCCGGGCTCGGTTACGCGGTCGACGACGTCTATCTGCACTGCTCGCCGATGTTCCACCTCGGCGACGGGATGTCGACCTACCCGATCACCTGGGCCGGGGGACGACATGTGGTGATTCCCCGTTTCGATCCGGAGTCCGTGGTGGGCGCCATCGAGACCGAACGGGTCACCTGCACATTCCTGGTACCGACCATGCTCACCCTGTTACTCGAGTACCTCGACCAGACGGACAGAGATCCCGACCTCTCATCGCTGCGCCTCGTGGTGCACGGGGGCGCGCCCATTTCGCCCGCCCTGCTCGACCGGGCCATCGCGCGGCTGGGCTGCTCCTTCACCCAGTCGTATGGAATGACCGAGGCAGGTCCGATTCTGAGCTTCCTGCCGAATGAAGACCGTCTGCTCGGCAGCGAGGTCCTTCGCTCCGCCGGCCGCCCCGTCGTGGGCGTCGAAGTGCGGGTCGTCCGGCCGGACGGCACCGACTGCGCGGCCGGTGAGATCGGCGAGATCGTGGGCCGCGGACCGAACTTCGCGATCGGCTACTGGCGGCAGCCCGAGGTCACCCGCCAACGGTTCCGGGATGGCTGGTACTGGTCGGGGGACCTGGCGTACCGCGACGAGAGCTTCTACCTCTACATCGTCGGCCGGGCCGGGGACGCCATCATCAGCGGCGGCGAGAACGTCTACGCCGCAGAGGTGGAGGCGGTGCTCGCCCAGCACGGCGACGTCGTCGAGGCCGCGGTGATCGCCGTTCCGTCACCGCAATGGGGTGAACAGGTACACGCCGCGGTGGTTCTGCGCCGAGGAGTGGCCACGACGGAGGCCGACCTCGACCGGCACTGCCGCGAGCTGATCGCCGGCTACAAGATTCCCCGCTCGTATGAATTCCACACCCAGCTGCCTCGCACCGGGCCCGGCAAGATCGACAAATTGGCTTTGCGTCGCCCGCACTGGGTAGCGCACGAAAGGGATGTGTCATGACCAGTTCGAACAAGGGGCAGGAGCGGGTCGCGCTCGTCACGGGTGCTTCCCGCGGAATCGGAGCCGCGTCCGCGTTGCGCCTTGCCGCACAGGGATACAGCGTCGCGGTGAATTTCACCAGGTCGAAGCCCGACGCCGAGGCGATCGTGAAGCAGATCGTTGCGAACGGCGGCAGAGCCGTCGCAATCCAGGCGGATGTCTCGGAGGAGGGTGCGGGGGAGGGTCTCGTCCGCGAAACCGATAGTCGGCTGGGCCCGCCGCTGGTGGTGGTCAACAACGCCGGGGTCCAACGTTCCCGGGCGATGATCAAACAGACCCCGGACGAGTTCGATCAGATGCTCGACACCAATGTCCGCGGCGCCTGGTCGGTCACCCGGGCCGCCCTGGCGCATATGTACGACGCCAATTGGGGGCGGGTGGTCTTCATCAGCTCGGTTCTGGGAGCCACCGGCGGCCCCGGCGACAGCGGCTATGGCGCCTCGAAGGCCGCGTTGTTGGCGATGTCGAAGAGCTTGGCGTTCGAGGTGTCGCGGCGCGACATCACCTCCAACGCGGTGCTACCGGGAACGATCCTCACGGACATCGTCAAAGACGTCGATCCGGACGTACTCGACGCCAACATCGCGGCGATTGCCGCGCGCCGTGGCGGAGAACCCGAGGAGGTTGCCGCCGTGGTCGGATTCCTCTGCTCGGAGGACGCCTCCTATGTCAGCGGTGCAGAGGTCGCGGTGCACGGCGGCGGATGGGTCACCCTACCCCCATCAAAATAAGCTGTGTGACAGTGGTATTCGAACAGCGGAGGTAAGCGCAATGCAATATGGACTCGGACTGTATACCGGGCAGGTGCCGCCGGGTGAGGAACTCAGCTTCCATGATGAGTACGCCCGGATCATCGAGCAGGCGAGGTTGGCCGAAGAAGTCGGCCTCGACTCGATCTGGCTGAGCGAACACCACGGGGCGGCCGACGGCTACCTGCCCTCGCTGCTGCCGATCGCGTCGGCGATCCTCGCCTCCACGACCCGACTGACGGTGGGGACCGCGGTCCTGCTTGCCCCCTTCCACAACCCGCTTCGGTTGGCCGAGGACGTCGCGGTCCTCGACCAGCTGTCGGGGGGCCGCTTCATTCTCGGCATGGGAACGGGATGGCGGCGCAGCGAGTTCCGGGCCTTCGGCGCCGATATGTCCACCCGCGGGAAGGCGCTGGAGGAGACCGCCCAGATCCTCCGGCGCGCCTGGCAGGGGGAGCGATTCGGATTCGACGGTCGGGTGCACCGGGTCGACAACGCTGTTGTCAGGCCGCAGCCCTTCACACCCGGTGGTCCGCCGATCTGGCTCGGCGGCACCGGACCCCGGGCACTGGCGCGCGCCGGGCGCCTGGGCGACGGCTACTTCGGAGTCTGCGCACCGTACGACTCCGCCATGTCGACCTTCTCCACGGTGCTCGATTCGGCGCCGGACGAGAAGCGCACGTCCTTCTCCTTCGGCCAGCTCCGGTCGGGCTTCATCGCCGACGATCCGGAACTCGGCTGGAAGCTCGCCGGGAAAGGGATGACCTACACCCAGGACGTGCATGCCCGGTGGGCCGCCGAGGAAGCCGGCAACCCGGTCGAGCCCGACGCGAACCTCTCGTCCGAGGATGCCGTGCGCCGATACAACCTCATCGGCACCCCGGACGAGGTGACCGCGGCCCTGCGGCCCTACGAACAGAGATTCGCCGGCCGAACCGACTCCCACCTCTGCTTCCGCCTCTACCATCCCTACATGCCACACGACACCGTGCTCGAGGCCATCCAGACGTTCGGTAGGGTAATAGTGCCCGCTCTGCGTACCCAGGCGGGTCAGGGTCCGCGGCTGGATTGATCGCGGGGCCACGCCGACCCACCGGAGGGAAGCCCATGCCACCCAAGCGCTCCGCCGAGCGGCATGCCGAGGTGCTCGACGCCGCGATCGAGCTGATCCGCCAGAAGGGCATCGACGGCACCAGCCTGCAGGACATTGCCGATGCGGTCGGGATCAAAAAGGGCAGCCTGAACACCTACTTCTCCTCCAAGGAGGAGCTGGTCGAGCTGATCCAGGCGCGGTTCACCGACGTGGCGGAGCAGGAGCTCGCCAAGATCGCGGAGCGCAGCGAACTCACGCCGGACCAGCGGCTTCGCGAGCTGCTCTACTTCCATGCCGAGCACTGCACCCTGCGGGTGTCGTCCCCGGTGCTGGTCGGCTTCATGCAGCTGTGGACCTCGCCATCCTCGCCGGACGGTCGTCATCAGCCCGCGGTGGTGCGTGAGTATCAGCGAACCTTCGAAGATGTTGTGGCCCAGTGCTCACGCAAGCGCATCTTCCGTAAGGTCGATCCGGAGCTGGTGGTGAACGGGCTCATGGGCAGCATGAGCTGGTGCGCATTCTGGTACCACGAGGACCAGCACGGACCGCTGCGCCCGCTGGTCGACAAGATCATCGACATGGCCTTCGATGGACTACGCACTCGACCGCGGGCTTCCGGCGGAGCGAAGGAGCGGGCGGCGAACTGACGCCCGCTCCTTCCCGCACTGCCTGTCAGCGCTTGGACAGGCGGGCCCCGGCGTCGAGGCGGATGACCTCTCCGTTGAGCATTTCGTTGGCGACGATCGCGCACGCCAGCTCGGCGAATTCTGCCGGCTTGCCCAGGCGCGGCGGGTAGGCGACCGACGAGGTCAGTTGATCCTGCAACGCCGCGGGCAGGTCCGTGGTCAGCGTGGTCTCGAACGCTCCGGGTGCGATTGTGGCGCACCGGATTCCGTACTGTGCGAGTTCCCTCGCCGCCGGCAGTGTCATGCCGATGACACCTGATTTGGACGCGGCGTAGGCCAGCTGACCCTGTTGCCCCTCGTATGCGGCGATGCTCGCGGTGGTGACGATCACGCCACTCTCACCGCCATCGGGACATTCGTTCATGCTCATTCGCCATGCCGCCGCGCGCAGGACGTGGAACGTGCCGAGTAGGTTCACCTCGATCACAGCTGCGAACCGAGCGGGATCGACCGGTCCGTCCTTGCCGATCAGGCGGAATCCGCCGGCGATACCGGCGCAGTGCACGACGATGTCCACCCGACCGAAGGTCGATACCGCTGTGTCGAACGCGGAGTCGACCTCGGCGGCCGAGCTGACGTTCGCGGCGAGTGGTAGCCACGTCGAGCTCGGCGCGCCCGGTGGCGCCGTCAGATCGAGCGCCGCAACCCGAGCGCCACGCTGCGAGAGCATCTGCGCGGTGGCGTGGCCCAACCCTGCACCGGCGCCGGTGACCACGGCTACTGCTCCGGAAATCTGCATTGCTACCTCCTGTGTGAATGGACCCGCATCCGCGGGGTGTGGTGCGAGACACGACTGGATGTCGATGTGATCCGGGTCTTGATTTCCGCCCCGAAGGCGCGTTACCCTTCCAATCGACAGGATAACAGCTCAGCCCGTTGGTTGAAGGTCGCTCTACCTGAAAGAGCGTGACCCCGTGGCTGATTCAGCACGCCGGATGGCGGCGTGGACGAGTGGAGGACCCGCATGCTGTCGCATGAAGACAATGAACTCCTGACTCGAGTTGAGGGGTCCGCGCCGATGGGCGCGTACCTCCGCGAGTACTGGACGCCCGCGGTCCGCTCGGAGCGGATGGTCGCCGACGGCGCTCCCGTGAAGGTTCGGCTGTTCGGGGAGAACTTCGTGGCCTTCCGCGCCACGGACGGAACGGTGGGGTTCCTGGACGAGGCGTGTCCGCACCGAGGGGCCTCGCTGGCACTGGCCCGCAACGAGGACTGCGCCCTGCGGTGCATCTATCACGGCTGGAAGATCGACGTCTCGGGCGCGGTCGTGGAGGTGCCGTCCGAGCCCGCGGAGCGACTGGCGGACATGGCCGACAAGATTGCGATCGGCAAGTACCCCTCGAGGGAGGCCGGCGGGGTGCTCTGGGTGTATCTCGGATCGCACGACGATCCGCCGCCCTTCCCCCGGTTCCCGTTCGCCGACCTGCCAGCCGACCACGTCCGAGCCCTGGCCGCGGAGACGAATTGCAACTGGCTGCAGGCGGTCGAGGGCACGCTGGACTCCTCGCACGTGTCGATTCTTCACCAGTCATGGTTGGGTCAGAGCAGCGGCAGCCTGGGGGAGACGGCGGAAGACTCGGCGCCGCGCTACGAATCCGATGAGACCGGCTACGGCATCCGCTTCGCCGCCATCCGGCACGCGGGCGCGGACCGGATGCACGTGCGGGTGACCGAATTCGTCATGCCGTGGACGGCGTACATCCCAACCGGAGACGAGGACCGGATCGCGATCATCGGGACACCCATCGACGACGAGCACTCGCGGCAGTGGTTCATCCGATGGAACGATGACCATCCGCTCACCGAGGACACCGATACCCACTTCTGGTACCACGACCTGACGGTGGCGCCCGACGACTTCGCCGCCCTGACGCGAGGCAAGGACAACTGGGGTCAAGACCGGGCTCTCATGTCCGAGGGACACTTCTCCGGATTCAAAAATCTCATCCTCGAAGACGTCGCGATTCAGGAGAGCCAGGGCCCGATCGTCGACCGATCCCGGGAGAAGCTGGGCACCAGTGACATCGCGGTCGTGAAAACCCGTCGGCTGCTCCTGAATTCCGTTCGCTCCCACCAACAGCGCGGGGACGTCTTCGGGCAGGAGGATCCGCTCGCCCGGCCCGGATCGGCCGGGGTCGCGATGACCCTCGAGCCGACTGACGACTGGCGCGCCGCCGCCTCAACCGAGGCCCGATATGTCTGACCCGACAGGCACCAAGTTCGCCGATTGGCAAGCGATCCGCGAACTGACCGCGACCTACAACCGGTGCTTCGACAGGTCCGACGCTGCCGGTTGGGCCGGAACATTCCTGGAGTCGGGCAGGTTGGAGGTCATCGACCAGGACGTCACCTACACCGGGCGTGATCAGTTGTCGGAGTTCTGTCGGTCCAGAGGTTGGGGCATCCTGCACATGACCCTCGATCCCGAGGTGACCGTCGACGGCGATCACGCCGCGCAGCGCTGCAACCTGCTGATGTTCCGCAGGTACGAGGGCCACGAAGGGCCGACACTCCTCGCGACCGGCCGCTATTCGGACACCCTGGTGCGCACCCCCGAGGGATGGCGCTTCGACCTCCGGGCGGTCCAGTTGGACACCCGCCTCGGGGCCCGCGAGGAGGTGTCTCCATGAGCACCGACCCGCACAGCACCATAGGCTGCACGATCGACGACTCGGTCGAAACAGCGGCCGACGTCGTGGTGTTCGGTTCCGGCGCAGCAGGGCTGGCAGCCGCGGTGACGGCCGCCGCGGCCGGCTGCACGGTACAACTATTCGAGAAGGCCGCGGCGGTCGGCGGCACCACCGCGAAATCCGGCGGCGTCTACTGGGTTCCCGACAACCACCTGATGCGTGAGCGCGGCATCGATGACCCGCAGGCCCGGGCCGTGGCCTACATGGCGCGAGTGAGCGCCCCCGACCGGTACTCGACCGAGGACCCCCTGCTCGGGCTGACCGCCTGGGAGCACGACCTCCTCACGGGCTACTACGGGCTCGCTTCCGAGGCCGTGCAATTCCTGGACGACATCGGTGCACTCCGCTCGACAATCGAGATGGCTCTACGCTTCCCCGACTATCACATGAACCTGCCCGAGCAAGGGGGCGTGTACGGCCGTGCGCTGTGTCCCGCGGATGAGCAGAACCGCCCGGGCAACGGTGGCGATCTCATTGCGCAACTGACGGCCGCCGCGACACGCTCGGGGGTCCGGATCACGACCCGCCACGCGTTCACGGATCTGGTGATCGAGGACGGACGGGTCGCCGGTGCGGTGGTCCGCGACCTCGAGAACGGGCCGCAATTCCGTGTCCGGGCGCGGCTCGGTGTGGTGCTCGCCGTCGGCGGATTCACCCACCACCCAGAGCACAGATCGAGGCACCTGCCCGCGCGAGTGTGGGGCGGCTGCGCCGCCGGGGGCAACACGGGCGATGCTCTGCACCCCCTGGCGGCCCTCGACATTCCCCTCCACAACATGGACTGCGCCTGGTGGGACCAGGTCGCCATCGAACACACCCTCGCCGGCACAACAGAAACCCGCGCGGGGATGTGGGTGGCCCCGGGCGATTCGTCGCTGATCGTGGATCTCGCCGGGCGCCGGGTCGTCAACGAGAAGCTCTTCTACAGCGACCGGGCCAAGGTCCACATCGGCCCGGGCTCGCCCGAGTTGTTGGTGCTGCTCTTCGACGAGCGGACACAGCAGTTGTTTTCGATGGAGCAGTTCGCCTACCCACTGGCGCTGCCCGGCGAATCGACCACCCACCTTGTGTCGGGCGAGAGCTGGGAGCAGCTGTCGGCGAACCTCGACGTGCGGCTGCGGTCGCTGCGTGCAGCCACCGGCGGTGCACGGCTGAGCGGCGATTTCGGGTCGAACCTGGCCGCCACCATCACCCGGTTCAACCTGTCGGCGAGCGCCGGGGTCGACGCCGAGCACGGCCGCGGCACCGAGCCGATCGAGGTGTTCTTCACCGGTGAGCCGCGTGCGGGAGGCGGCCCGAACCCAGTGATGGCGCCGCTCAGCGCCGACGGGCCGTTCCACGCCGTCCTGGTCGGGCTCGGGACCCTCGACACCAAAGGCGGCCCGCGCACCACAGTCGACGGCCAGGTGCTCGGGGTGGGCGGCGTCCCGGTCGACGGACTCTACGCCGCGGGAAATTGCGCCGCATCGCCATCGAATGACGGCTATTGGGCGGCCGGCGCGACCATCGGCCCCGCCCTGGCGTTCGGCTACGGCGCCGGCCGGCACCTCGCCGCCCGGCGCAATACCGACAACAACGTGCCAGCGCAGGGAGTTACCTCGTGACCTTCATCATCGGTGCCCCGTGCGTGGACGTCATGGACCGGTCCTGCCTGCAGGAATGTCCAGTCGACTGCATCTACGAGGGCGAACGCAAGCTGTACATCAACCCCGCCGAATGCATCGACTGCGGTGCCTGCGAACCGGCCTGCCCGGTGGAGGCGATCGCCTCCGAACGGGACAAGGACGAGGACTTCGAACCCTTCATCGCCGACGCGGTCGAGTTCTTTCAGACCGTCCTACCCGGCCGCGAACAACCCATCGGCTCACCGGGCGGCGCCCGGCACATCGGACCCGTCGCCGCGGACAGCAGTTACGTGCGCGCGATGCCCACCACCGGATCCACCCCGTAACTGCGACACGAATCCGCAGCCATCCAACAAGCAAGGAGAGACAAGATGACCAGAGTGACAGTTGTCAGCGCGCACGGCATGGACTGGGTGTGGCGCACCG
This sequence comes from Rhodococcus sp. A14, assembly GCF_011603105.1. Taxonomy (NCBI): domain Bacteria; kingdom Bacillati; phylum Actinomycetota; class Actinomycetes; order Mycobacteriales; family Nocardiaceae; genus Rhodococcus; species Rhodococcus sp. A14. The sequence continues at coordinate 15,889 of NZ_JAAOQS010000098.1, forward strand.
GCGGGACAATCCTCAAGTACGTCAAGGCCGGGGCGGATGTGACCGTCGTCTGCCTGTCGATGGGGGAGCGCGGCGAGTCCGCCTCGGCCTGGGCCGAGCCCGGCCAGACGGCCGAGCGGGTGCGAGCGGTCCGCCTGGGTGAGGCCGAAAAGGCCGCCGCGGTCGCCGGCGTGGAACTGCGGACCTATGACTGGGGCGACTACCCGATGGTCATCGACGACGAACGCCGCCTCGAGATGGTCCGGCTGCTCCGCGAGCTCCGGCCCGATGTGGTGCTCACGCACGGTCGCAGGGACCCCAACAACCCGGACCATGTCGCGACGGCGAAGGTGGTGGAGGACGCGGCGATCTGGGCCCGCGCACACGGACGCCTGCCGGAGCTCCCCCGTTTCGTTGTCGGCCAGATCCACGGCTATGAACCGGAATTCCCCGAGTTCTGCGATTTCAAGCCGGACACCTACATCGACATCAGCGACGTCGCCGACCAGAAGCTGGAGATGATGCGCTGCTCGCAGGTGCAGGAGTTCATGATCGACGTCTACGAGCAGCGGGCCCGCTACCGGGCGATCATGGCCGGGCTGCTGCTGGGCCGGCAGGTCACTCACGCGGAGGCATTCGAAAGCTTCCTGCCCGCGGCCGGGGACCTGTTCCGATGACCAACCATCTGATCAGCCCGTCCATTCTCGACCACGTGGACCGGCGCGCGGGCCCGCTCTCGGCGGAGTTCGCCGAGCTCGGCGTCGCGACCGTCCACGAGTCGCAGGGGCGCAGCGGGCTCATGGATCCGGCGATCAAGCCACTGGTGGAGGGGTCCCGCGTCGCCGGCCCCGCCGTCACGTGCCTGAACCAGCCCGGTGACAACCTGATGCTGTTGGCCGCCTTGGACCTGTGCCACGAGGGGGACGTGCTGGTCGTCGCCAACCTGGCGCCGTCGACGGCCGGGATGGTCGGCGAGATCATCGCCAGCATCCTCATTGCTCGCGGTGCCGCCGGGCTCGTCGTGGACGCCGGAATTCGCGATGTCCGCGAGCTGCGCCGACTCCCGCTGCCGGTGTGGGCGAAAACGATCTCTGCCACCGGCACCACCAAGGGCGGACCGGGCTGGGTGAACACGCCGGTCGTCGCCGGCGGCACATCCGTGCGGCCCGGCGATGTGGTCGTCGCCGACGACGACGGCGTCGTGGTCGTTCCTCTCGAATCGGCCGAAGAGGTCCTCGACCGTGGCCGCGCCAGGGTCGAACGCGAGGCGGTGCTGCTCGAGGACATCGCCGCCGGCCGATGGCCGGGTCTCTCACCCGAGTTACGGGATCAGCTGCGCACACTCGGCGTCCACCGGGTGCCCGGGCCGCAGTAGATCGTTTCTGTTCGTTCGTCCCAACCGAAAGGGTCTCCATGCGTCTGTGTTCCTTCCTGTCCGAAGGACTTCCCCACGTCGGCGTTGTCGACGTTGATGATTCGGTCATCGACGTGACCAGGTTGGCGGAACTGCGCAGCGATGACCTGCCGCGCACGATGGCCGGCTGGGTCGAACTCGGCATCGACGGGATCGACATGCTCGGACAGATCTGCGCGCAGGACGGAGCGGACCATGTCGCCGGCGATGTCGGCGCGCTCACACTGGTCGCCCCGATGGGCCGCCTTCCCCGAAATGTCATCTGCGTCGGAGTCAACTACCGCGAGCACATCGAGGAGTCGGAGCGTGCCGTCGGCGAGATCGACGTGCCCGACGCGCCGGTGTATTTCACCAAGGACGTCCGCAGCGTCTGCGGTCCCTTCGACGCCATCGCCTGGGACGAGCGGGTGAGCACGCAGCTGGACTGGGAGGTCGAGTTGGCGGTGATCATCGGGCGTCGCGGGCGCAACATCTCGCCTGCGAATGCTCTCGAGCATGTCTTCGGGTACGCGGTGCTCAATGACGTCAGCGCCCGGGATGTGCAGCTCTCCAGGAACCAATGGTGGAAGGGCAAGAGCATCGAAGGGTCGTCACCGTTCGGACCGTTCATCGTCACCCGCGACGAGATCCCCGATCCCCAAGATCTCGAACTGAGGTGCTGTGTCGACGGCGTCGAAAAGCAACGGTCCCGAACCAACCTGATGATTCACGACGTCGCCACGCTGATCTCGGACCTGAGTGGAACCCTCACCCTCGAGCCCGGGGACGTCATCAGTACCGGAACGCCCGCCGGGGTCGGGCTGGCCAGGGTTCCCCAGGAGTGGCTGCGCCCCGGATCCGTTCTCCAGAGCGAGATCACAGGTCTGGGTCGACAGCACAACCGCGTCATCGACATTGGAGCATGAACACAAATGGCAACTCTTGTAGGCGTTTTCGGGACCTCCCACAGCCCCGCGCTGATCGCACCGGTCTCCGACTGGCCCGCGCTCGAGCCCAACATCCCGCGCCCGTCTCTGGATCATCTGGTCGGCAACGTACGCGACTACTGGGACGAGCACCAGGCGCGCTTCGACAGCGCGACACAGCAACTACGCGCCTCGATCCTGGCCGCCGAGCCGGACGTGCTCGTGATCGTCGGCAGCGATCAGGGCGAGAACTTCGGACCGCGGTCCGCACCGGTGTTCGAGATGTTCCTCGCCGACCACCTCGACGCCAGCGCCGCCAACCGGCGAGACGAGGGACCCGACCAGTTCCGGGTGTCCATGCCGATCGCCCGCGACCTCGGCCTGGGGATTCTGAAGCACCTGTGTGACAACGGGTTCGATGTTGCACACACATCGGAGACCTCGGACGACTACGGCATCGGCCACGCGGTCACGTGGCCGATGCGGTTCCTCGACCTCGCCGAATCCGGACTTGCACTGCTGCCCATCGTAACCAACGTGTGGAACCCGCCCAATGTGCCGAGCGTGCGCCGGTGCGTGGCATTCGGCCAGGCGCTGCGCGCGGCGATCAACGCCGACCCGTCGCCGGTGAGGGTCGCGGTGCTGGCCTCGGGCGGCCTGAGCCACCTGGTGCTGGACGAGGAATTGGACTCACGGGTGCTGGCTGCCATGCAATCGAGCGACCTCGAGGCCTGGCACGAGATCGAGGACGACGAACTACGCCTGGCCCACGACAAACACGGCCTGCCGCTGCGCCTCAACGGGACGGCGGAGATCACCGACTGGATCATCGCCGACGCCTGCGCCCAGGCCCCGTCGGAGATCATCGACTACGTGCCGGCCTATCGCACCGAATCCGGCTACGGCGTCGGCATGTGCTTCGCCCGATGGGTCCTGACGCCCTGATTCACACCCCCTCAACGCATCTGGAGAACTCATGTATGCCGCACTTCCCGACGAGTACGTCGAACTACAGCAGACCGTCAGACGATTCGCGCAGACGGTGGTGAAGCCGCGCGCGATCGAGATCGACCGCCAGAACGACTACCCGGACGACATCTTCAAGGCCCTGCTCACGGCGGACCTGCTCGGACTGGCGACACCGGAAGAATTCGGCGGCTCCGGCGCAGGAACACTGGGCCTCACGATCGCCATCGAGGAGGTCGCGAAATACTCCAACACCGTCGCGCTGATGCTGCTGCTCACCCGACTGCCCGCCCTGCCCATCCTCATCGGCGGGTCCGAGGAGCAGAAGGACACCTACGTTCGCGACATCGCCAGCGGCGCCCGGCGCGCCTCGTTCGGCCTGTCCGAGCCGCAGGCAGGATCGGACCTGAAGGGTATGCGGACCCGCGCGGTCCGTGACGGCGCGGACTGGGTGATCACCGGTTCCAAGTGCTGGATGTCCGGACTGAAGCAGGCGGATTTCTACACCGTCTTCGCGCGCACCGGTAAGGACGGCTTCAGCTGCTTCCTCATCGACCGCACCCTCCCCGGCGTGTCGGTGGCCCGCGTCGACGACAAGCTGGGTGTGCGCGGGGTGAACACCGGGGAGCTGCGCCTCGACGGCGTCCGGGTGCCCGAATCGGCGCTGGTCGGGGAGCCCGACCAGGCGTTCAAACTGGCCATGTTGTCCCTGAATTCGATGCGGCCGATCGTCGCGGCGCGCGGCCTCGGGCTGGCGGAGGGCGCGCTGATGTACGCCGTCGACTACATGCGCACACGCGAGGCGTTCGGGGCCCCGTTGACCAGCCAGCAGGGACTCGGCTGGATGGTCGCCGAGCACGCCGCGGAGATCGAGGCGGCCCGCCTGCTGACCTACCGCGCGGCCAGCATGGTCGACGAGGGCTCCTTCGACAAGGCCGCGGTGCCCCTGCTGTCGATGGCGAAGCTGATGGCGACGGAAACCGCGGTCAAGGTCTCCGGCACCGCGGTCCAACTGCTCGGCGCCGCCGGATACACGAAGGACCATCCGGTGGAGATGTATTACCGCGATGCCAAGCAGCTGACCATCGTCGAGGGAACCAGCCAGATCCAGAAGAATCTCCTCGCCCAGGCGGTCTTCGACCGAACCCTGTGGTGGGACTAAAGGTCACACCGGACCAGAAGGGAATCACCATGTCACTGAACGGATATCACGGATCGGATGAGGACATCCTCCTCTCGATCGAGGACCGGATCGCCTGGATCACGTTCAACCGGCCGGAGACGTTGAACGCCTTCGGCCCCGCCCAGTTCCACCGTCTCGCCGACCTGCTCGACGGCCTCTCGGTCAACCCGGAGGTCGGCGTGGTGGTACTGACCGGCAGCGGCCGCGCCTTCTCGGCCGGCGGGGACGTGCGGGAGTTCACCAAGAAGGGCCTGGTCGACACGGGGGTGTACGCCCTGCGAGCCATGACGTCGATTCGATCCTGCCGCAAGCCCGTCATCGCGATGGTCAACGGGATCGCGGTGGGCGGCGGCAACGAGCTGGTCATCGCCGCCGACCTGGCGATCGCCGCGCGCAGTGCGCGGCTGGGCCAGGCCGGCACGATGATCGGGGCGTGCCCCGTCCTCGGCGGGACGAACGTCCTGCCGCTGCAGATCGGCGAGAAGAGGGCGAAGCAGATCGTTTTCTTCAGCGAGAAGGTGCCGGCACAGCAGGCGTTCGAGTGGGGGTGGGTCAACGCGGTCGTCGACGATGCCGACCTGAAGTCGACCACGCGCGAATGGGCCGAGCGGCTGCTCGCGCTGCATCCCCAGGCGCTTCAGATCGCCAAGGCCGGCAGCAACGTCTGGTGGAACTACTCCTACGACACCATGGTCAACGGCCTCGACATGATCGCCATGGGCGTGCCGGCCGAATCCGTCGACGAGGGACGCGACGCGTTCATGGAGAAGCGTCCGGCCGACTACTCGAAGTGGCGCTGAGACGTGCGGCGTTCCCTGTCACCGCCTTCGACCTGACCCGCGGAATGGACCTGCCATGACTGTTGACACGTCGCAGTTACCGATCTCGCCCGGGCTCGGTGCCCGGATAGATCGACTTCCGGTCGCGACGAGAACCCTCAGGCGCATGATGGTCCTCGTCGGGTTCTTCTGCCTGTTCGACGCCGTGGACATCGTCGTGTTCGGGAACATGTCCCGGCGATGCGCGCGCAGTGGGGGCTGAGTGTCAACGAGATCGCGCTCGGTTCCGCGGCGCCATTCGTCGGGATGTTCCTCGGAGCCCTCGTCGGCGGTCAACTCGCGGACCGTTTCGGGAGGCGCCGGGTCATCCTCGTCTCCACCGTCGTGTACTCGCTCTGTTGTCTGGCGACCGCCTTCGCTCCCACCTACGAGTCGGTTGTTGTACTGCGGGGGCTGACCGGAGTGGGGCTGCAGGCCCTGGTCGGTGCCGTCATGGTTTATGCCAGCGAACTGTTGCCGCCGCGAATTCGGGGTCGCTACCTTGCGATCATCGCGGCAATCGGGGCGGTCGCCGTTCCGATCACGGCACTGGTCTCGCGGATCGTCGTTCCGCTCGGGGACGACACCTGGCGGTGGATGTATGTGTTCGGGTCGCTCGGGATCCTCGGTGTCGCGTCCGGGTACCGACGCCTCCCCGAGTCGCCCCGCTGGCAGGTCGCCCGCGGCCGCCCCGATCTGGCTGAGGCCCTGGTAAAGAGGCTGGAATCGGAGGCAGAGGCGGCGACCGGGGCACCCCTTCCCCCTCCCGGTCCCGAGCCGTCGATCCGCACCGGATCGATCCGTGACCTGTTCGCCAGGCGCTACGTCAAGCGCACGGTGGTGGCCTCGACGGCGATGGCGTGCTTCGTCCTCATCGCCTACGGATGGTCGCCGTGGTTGCCCTCGCTGCTGACCGCGCGGGGATACACCCAGGCGGAGGCGCTCACCTTCGTCACCATCCTGGGAATCGCCTCGGTGGCAGGCGCGATGACCTCCTCGCTGCTCATCGACCGGTGGGACCGGAAGAACTATGTGTTCGCGCTGACGGTTGCCTTGGCGGTACTGCTGTTCGCATTCGCCGCCACCGGAAGTCGACCGGTCATGCTGGTGGTGGGGTTCGCCATCTCGATGCTGATCCACGCGTTGCTGACCGCCGTGTACACCTACGCCCCGGAGGTCTTTCCGACCCATCTCCGCGGGATCGGCAACGGGGTCGTCAACGGTGTCGGTCGCCGGCATCGGGGGTCCGTTCATCGTTGCTGCCGTGTACGGCGCCGTCGACTTCGGTGCGGTGTTCGTCTACCTCGCGGTCGTCGGCGTGGTCCTCGGGCTCGGGCTGATGCTGTTCGGTGAACGGACCACCAACCGGTCCCTCGAGGACTTCGCCGCCGACGCCGGCGAGGCCGAGCTCACCCGGCTGACGAGAGGAGTGTGCGGTGCGCAGGATCATCACGATGACGGTGACCCGAACCGAGCGAATCGGCCCACACATGGTCCGGGTATTCGCGGGAGGATCCGGCTTCGACGACTTCACCCCTCACGGTTCCACCGACGCCTACGTCAAGCTCGTGTTCTTCAAACCCGGTGTCGGATATCCGGATACGGTCGATCTCGACGCCATTCGGGCCTGCTGTGCGCCCGAGGATCACCCGGTCCTGCGTACCTACACGATCCGGTCGGTGGACGACGACAGGCGGGAGGTCGCGATCGACTTCGTCGTTCATGGTGCGGAGGGCGTCGCCGGACCATGGGCGGACACCGTCGCCGCCGGGGAGGCCCTGCGGTTCATCGGTCCCGGCGGCGGATACTCGCCGAATCCCGAGGCGGACTGGCACCTGCTCGTCGGCGACGAGTCCGCCCTACCGGCGATCGCCGCCGCCGTCGAGGCGCTCCCCGACGACGCGACCGCGCAGGTGTTCGTCGAGGTCGCGGGGCCGCAGGGCGAGGTGGACTTCGACACCTCGGCCCGCGTGGACGTGCACTGGGTCCACCGGGGGACCCCGCCCGATCGTGCCCCCGACCACCTGGTGGGCGACCGCGCGCCGCTGATCGCCGCCGTCCGCGGCGCGCGGTGGCTGCCGGGGCAGGTCCAGGCCTTCGTGCACGGCGAGGCCAGGACCGTGATGGCGAACCTGCGGCTGTACCTGCGCACGGAGCGCGCCGTCGACCCGAGGTGGCTGTCCATCTCGGGGTACTGGCGGCGCGGTCGTACCGAGGAGGGCTTCCGCGCCGGGAAGCGGGAACATACCACGACCGAGAGGTGAGCCGGGACCGCCGGGCGCGGGTGCTGAGCGTGGCCACAACAAGGAGATGACATGACATGACAACACATGCCGAACACAGGCCTCCGACAACGGTGCTGAACCGGATCTCGACGCTCCTCGACGCCTTCGACGGCCGCGGTCCGCTCACGCTGAACGAGGTCGCCGAGTACACCGGCTTCCCGCGCTCGTCAGCACATCGGATGCTCGTCAGCCTGGTCAAGCTGCGGTGGGTGCGTCGCGACGGGCACAGATACGAGCTCGGCGTGCGCCTGGTCGAGCTGGGTTCGCTCGCCGTGCACCAGGCCGGCCTGCACCGCGTCGCCCTCCCGAGCCTGCACGAACTGCACCGGCTGACCGGGCATGTCGTTCACCTCGCTGTGCTCGACGGGCCGGACATTGTGTGCCTGGAGAAGATCGGGGGGCGTGTGGCCGCCGCGATACCGACCCGCGTCGGCGGGCGGTTGCCCGCGCACTGCACGGCGCTCGGAAAGGCACTCCTGAGCAGCGCGCACCCGTCCGAACTGGACCGTGTCGGCGGTCCGGGGCTGACGGGCAGTACCGAGAACTCGATCCCCTCACGCGGGCGACTGCACCGAGAGATCGCTGAGATCCGAAGGTGCGGAGTCGCGTACGACCGCCAGGAGATGGTCATCGGGTACGGCTGCATCGCCGCACCCATCCGGGTTCCCGGGGCGGGCGCCTCCGCGATCTCGGTCTGCGGGCCCATCTCCCAGATCTGCGCCGACCCCAGGCTCGCCGACCATGTGCGGGTCACCGCGCTCGCCATCGCGCGCGCACTCACGGACGCGAGCCGCCGCCACTCGGCCTGACCGCGCCGCTACGGCGGGCGCGCGGCGTCGAGTGCGTCCGCCAGGAAGGTACTCGGGATCGGCGGCCACTCCGGACGCCATCGACCGCCGTCCAGCTTGCCCTGAACGGCCTCGAGGATCGGGACGACCTGGGGCCCGCCATCCAACAGGAGTCGGATGAGCCCGAGGCGAGCGCAGGTCGCGGCGGCCGGCGCCAGGACTCGGCCTCCGGGGCGCGGTCCGCTGACGACAGGCAGGCGGCCAGCAGGAGCCGTGCCTGGCGCAGCGCGCGGTCTGCCCTGCCGCTGTTGTTCGCGGCGATCTCGTTCCGGTCGTACAGCAGGCCGCCGTGCAGCGCGCTGGCCAGCCGGGCCGCCTGCGAACGGGTGTCACCCGAGTCCCGGGCGAGGCGGAGGGCCCTCCGGAAACTGTCCTCGGCCGCGGGGACGTCGAGTTGCTCGTTCGCCGCGATGCCGGCGAAGCAGTGTCCGTACATCGCGTTGTACGGTCCGTTATCCTCTCGTGGTGCGGGGCCGCGGAGTCCTGCATTCGGCGGGCGCCACCGGAGGCGAACCGATAGATCGCGGCGAACGTTGCGATGTCAGCCGCTCCGGCCACGATCCATGAGCGCAGATCCTCGGTCCGCGAGAGGCATTCGGAGACCAGTTCGTCCACACCGTCGATCCGGTGGGCCGCGATCGTCATGGCAGCTTGGAGGACATCGGCCTCGATCCTGAGCTCGGCGATCGCGGCGTCGGTGAGTGAGCTCCGGTCGAGCAGCGAGTATGCGAGGCGAGGACCGCCTGTGCGGAATGTGGCGCGCGATGCCGTCCGGATATGTGGCTGATCAGCTCCGCGGGGTCCTCGCGTCCGCGCAGCGACAGGCATGCCGGGTGCAGAGATGGGCTGCAGGGATCGGTAGACGATGCCGAAGCCACCCCGGCCGATCTTCTCGGCACTCTCGAACCCGGCGGCGACCAAACTCCGCCGTGAAGATTGGCGTCAGAGCATGTTGTGTCGCAATCGGATTGGATTCGATCATCGACAGCTCTCAATCGCGCACATTGTGACTAAGTCGTCAAAATAGCCCGAAAAGAGTGTCCCCGGACCGCCGCGCGCATGGTGAGCCGAGCTCCGGTCGCTCGGTTTGTCGCCGGGCGTGCGAGTGATGTGGCGACCCGTCGGCGGGCCTCGCCCGCAGGGTGATGATGCGTCCAGCTCGGTGAGATTCTGCGAAATCAGTCATTGACCTTCCGATCGGAAGGCTTTAATGTCTACGTATCGCCCGATGTGGCGAACGACACAATCACCGGCTTCTGGCCGACCATCCCAATTCTGGGGGAGCAGTGGACATCAGCAACAGCAACTACGACAACCGTTACGCCGCCACTCTTGATGATCCTGAGGAGTTTCACCGCGACATGCGGGCCAAGTGTCCCGTCCAGCACAGCGAGAACTACGGCGGATTCTGGGCGCTAACCCGCTATGAGGAGGTCGAGGCAGCAACGCGGGACACGGCCCGGTTCTCGTCCCTCCCCACAATCACATTGCCATCGGTCGGTGCGCCGCGGCCGTTCATCCCCATGGAGTCCGACCCGCCGGAGCACGCGAAGTACCGCTCGCTCCTCAACGTCGTGTTCAGCGCGCGCAGGATCGCCGAGCTCGAGGGCGAGGTCCGTAAGCACGCTGTGCAGCTGATCGAGGGCTTTGCGTCCGCCGGCGAGGCGGACCTTGCCAGGGACCTGGCCTTCCCGCTGACATCACGGGTGATCACCTGGCTCCTCGGAATCCCCGACGAGGACGTATCCCGATTCAGTGCTTGGTCATTGGGATTGGTCTCGGTCGCAACGCCCGAGGAAGGGATGGCGTTGCAGATGGAGATCCGCGACTACTACGTTCAGCTGATCGCCGCCCGCCGCGACAACCCGACCAAAGACCTTGCCAGCCACCTGCTCGCGTCGACCATCGACGACCGTCCGGTCACCGAGGAGGAAGCCCTCGACATCTACCTGTCCCTGACCGGGGCCGGCGGCGAGACCACCGCCGCGGCGGCAAACCACATCTTCACCCTGATCGACCGTCACCCCGAGCTCCGATCGCAACTCCAGGCCGAACGGGAGCTGCTGCCCTCGGCGATCGAAGAGTTCCTGCGCTACGTCACACCGGTCCCCGGCTTCGGCCGAACGACCACCACGGAGGTCGAGGTAGCAGGGACAGTGATCCCGGAGGGCGAGCGAGTCTGGATGTCCTGGCTCTCGGCAAACCACGACGAGACCGCATTCGACGAACCTGCCAAGATCGTCCTGGACCGAAAGCCGAACCGGCACCTTGCATTCGGTGCGGGAGTCCACCGCTGCCCGGGAGCGCCGCTGGCCCGCCTCGAGCTGCGCATAATGCTCGAGGAGATCCTGGACCGGATCCCGGATTATCGCGTCACGGACCCGACCGCAGTGCGGATATCGGAGGGGCAGACCCGAGTCATCCGTTCACTGCCGATCGTCTTCACGCCACAGCCCTGACCGATCACCGTTCGAGTCGGGCGCCTCGCCCGGAACCCGCCCCAACATTCAGGAGATGTCTATGAGAGCAGCAGTCAGCCGTGGAGTCGGTCAGATCGGCATCGAGGAGCTACCGGACCCCCGGCCGCGGGCCGGTGAGGTGAGGGTCCGCCTGGTGAGTTCCGGGATCTGCCACACCGATGTCTCGGTGCTGGCCGGGCATCTGCCCTCGCCGCGACCGATCGTCCTCGGGCACGAGGGTGCCGGGATGGTGGATCAGGTCGGCCCCGGCGTCGACCACCTCGCGGTCGGCGATCACGTGATCTGCTCGATCGTCACCTCGTGTCACTCGTGCTTCCAGTGCCAGCGCGGCGAGTACGTGCTCTGCGAACGCGCGGTGGGCTTTTCGGGCACGATGCTCGATGGCACCACCAGACTCCGGTCCGGCGATGACGATGTGCACACCCTCTTCTGCCAGGGATCCTTCGCGGAATATGCGGTGTTGCCGGCCTCGGCGGCGGTGAAGATTCGTCCGGACGCGCCGCTCGACAAGCTCGCCGGCCTGGGGTGCGGTTGGTCCACCGGACTGGGGGCCGCGATCGTCCGGGCGGAGGTGCGACCCGGCAGCAGTGTCGTCGTGATCGGCGCCGGGGGCGTCGGCCTGGCCGCGATGATGGGCGCCCGCGCGATGGGAGCCACCTCCGTCATCGCGGTCGACATCGCCGAGCACAAGCTCGCGCGGGCCCGGGAACTGGGCCTGGCAACCCACACGCTCGCCCTGTCCGGGGAGGACGCGGTGGACGCGATCCGCGACCTCACCGACGGCAGAGGCGCCGACTACGGCTTCGACGCGGTTGGGGCACAGGGCACCCTGGAGACCGCGCTGCAGTCCGTCCGTCCCGGTGGACTGGCGGTCGCCATCGGCGTGATGGACGCATCGGTGACCGCCACCTTCGACCTGTTCGGGTTCCTGATGCAAAAGCGGCTGACCGGTACCTACGCCGGGTCGATTCTCCCACAACGAGACATACCCGCGTTCGTCGATCTCTACATGGACGGCCGGCTGCCGCTGGATTCGGTCATCGACGCCACCTTCGCCCTCGACGAGGTCCCCAAGGCCCTCGACCGGCTGGCCGCGAACGAAATCACCAAGGGAGTGGTGCTGCTGTGAGCGCACTGGATATGCAGATGTATGTCGACGGCCGGTGGCACGAGGGAAGTGACGGCGGGCGGATCTCGGTCATCAATCCGGCACGGACGAGTGAGATCGTCGGGTCGATACCCGACGGAACCGCAATCGACGTCGATGTCGCGGTATCCGTCGCGAAGCGGGCCCAGCTCGAGTGGGCGCGCCTTTCCCTCGCCGAGCGGGCGGCGATGGTTGCCGAGGCCGGCGCACGGCTGGCGGCGATCGACCCCTCGGCTCCGGAGGCGCTGACCCGGGAGATGGGCAAGATCCTCGCGGAGTCGGTGATGGACTTTCAGTCCCCACCGTGGGCGTGGTCGCACTACCTCAACGACCTCGACGCGCTGGACCGTGTCCTCACCGACCGCCGGTTCGACGACACCGGCCGGCTCGAGGTCCGCCGTCGTCCGGTCGGCGTCGTCGGTGCGATCGTTCCCTGGAACTGGCCGATCGCACTGCTGGGCGTCAAGCTCGGCCCGGCATTGCTCGCGGGCAACACGATCGTCGCCGTACCCTCCCCGTTCGCGTCACTGGGTGTGCTCAAGGCCATCGAGGCGATCGGCGCAGCGCTGCCCGCCGGCGTCGTCAACGTCGTGACCGGCACCGGCGAGCGGGTCGGTGCCGCGCTGAGCGCCCATCCCGATGTCGACATGATCGCCTTCACCGGCGGACTCGAGGCCGGTCGGGCGGTCGCCCAGGCGCTCGGATCACGGCTGCGCAGAGGCGTGTTCGAGCTGGGCGGCAACGATCCCGCGGTCCTGCTCGACGATGTCACCGTCGACGACGACCTCATCCGCAACTTGGTGGCCGCGTTCACCGTGACCTCCGGTCAGGTCTGCTTCGCGGTGAAGCGGCTGTATGTACACGACAGCCTGCTCGAGGAGGTCACCGCCAAACTCGGTGATGCCCTGCAGGACGTGGTCGTCGGCGACGGCCTCGATCCCGAGGTCACGATGGGTCCCTTGGCCAACGAGCGACAGTTCAAGCGGTTCACCGCGATGCTCGCGGAGGCCGAAGCCTCCGGTGCGAAGGTGCAGTCGTTCGGCCGCGCGAGGGACCAGGGTTCGTGGAGCGGCGGGTACTTCCACCTGCCCTCGTTGGTCACGCAGGTGCGCGCGGAGGAGCGAATCGTCGCCGACGAGCAGTTCGGACCCGCCCTGCCGATCGTGGGCTTCCGCTCCGACAGTGAGGCCATCTCGCTGGTGAACGCGACACCGTACGGGTTGACCTCCAGCATCTGGACCACCGACCCGAGTCGCGCCTGGGAGATGGCCGGACACATCGACGCGGGCGTCACGTTCATCAACAAGCACGGCATGGCCGCATTCGACCCCGGTGCCCCCTTCGGTGGGGTGAAGGACAGCGGCTACGGCCGTGAGATGGGGACCGAAGGTCTGCTCGAGTACACCTGGACGCACCAGATCAACGATCGCCAGATCCTCGGGTAGTCACGCCAGACCGGTCCGACCGCGCCGCGCGCCTGGGCGTCCGCACCGTGGCGCCACGGCGGCCCGCGACCACGACGCCATTTCAAAAAAATGCAACGACGAACAATTGTGAACGGGATGAATTCGCATGACAAACGCTGGCCTCGACGCTGATCTGCAGCGCGTGTATGAGCTGCTTGTGCAACAGGTGACGTGGGAGGCGGAGGGTGTCGTCTCGATCCGGCTGGTCGATCCGAGTGGCGCGGAGCTCCCGGCCTGGACCCCGGGGGCGCATCTGGACCTGATCCTCCCCTCGGGGAAGATGCGCCAGTATTCGCTGTGCGGGGACCCCGCTGACCGCGCGGCGTACACCGTCGCGGTGCTGCGGGATCAGCACGGCCGCGGCGGTTCGCGCGAGATCCACGACACCGCATTGGTAGGGCGGTCGCTGTCCGTGCGGGGACCGCGCAACCACTTCGGGCTCGTCGACGCCCCCTCCTACCTGTTCCTCGCCGGGGGAATCGGCATCACTCCGATCCTCGCCATGGCGCGTGAGGTCAGTCGCCTCGGCGTTCCCTGGACCCTGATCTACGGCGGGCGCAGCGAGACGTCGATGGCCTTTCTCGACGACCTGGACAAACTCGGCACGGGGAACATCGAGGTGGTACCGCAGGACGTGCACGGGATGCTCGACCTCGGTACCGTCCTCGGCCGTGCGCCAAGGGAGTCCGCGATCTACTGCTGTGGGCCCGAGGGCCTGATTCGAGCGGCCGAGGAGCATGCAGCCACGCGGTTCGCGCCGGATGCTCTGCACGTCGAGCGTTTCGGTGCGTCATCCAGCGCCCCGCGCGGCGGCAACGCGATCGAGCCGGAATCGGGCGGCAACAGCTTCGAGGTCGAGTTGCGCCGCACCGGCGCGGTGCTGACCGTGCCGGCTGACGGCACACTGATCGATGTTGTGCGCGAAGCGATCCCGGACTTTCTCTCGGACTGCGAAGAGGGCTACTGCGGGGCCTGTGAAGTGCGCGTCCTCGAAGGCGAGCCGGAGCATCACGATCAGCTGCTCACCGACCAGGAGCGCGAGTGCGGTGACCGATTGATGGTCTGCGTGGGGCGTTCGAGGTCTGCGCGACTGGTTCTCGACCTCTAGTGCGGCGTGGCATAAGTAATTCGACAGTCGAGAGCGACTGGCACTCTGCGCATTTCCCTTGCTGCAGCGAGGGTCCCAAAGTTTCCAGGCTTCGGCTGCCCCGACTATTGGATGTGTGAATTCCCATGAACTCTCGTGAGTATCGCCAGTGGCGCCAACGGCGTCGCGCCGCTTGGATCGAAGCCAACCGCAAACGCAACCATCCTGACACCGAGGCGGAGCGCCTCATTGAGTTTGCCAGCAGGTGGGCACCATTCGGGGGCGCCCCGGCGGAGGAAATCCTTGTGCACTTCGGAATGACAATGCGCCGGTTCATCGAGCGATTGTGGCAGGTCATCCCTGAATCGAACGGTCTCCAAGACGAGATACGCATTCTAGCGAGAATATATCCGCACCCCGTCGAGTCGGCGGCCCGCACGTCATTGGGTGTGACCGGATCTTCTAGTGTCTCGCGACAATCTGACCGTCAAACTACGTGCCCCACGGCGCACTAGTGCCCACGCCCGAAGTCTTTCTCGCGATCAACGGACTTCGAGGACGAGGCACCAGCCGGCATCACCAAACAGAATGGACTCTCAGGGTGGAACCCATCACCTTCCCCGACGTCGCCGTCCCCCTGCGGGCGGCCGACGGCTTCCGCTACGACGCGGCTGCCACCGCGCCCGCCCGCTCACGAGTGCTGCCGCTCGAGCAGCTCGTCGAGCAGGAGGTCCGGCCCGGCGACGCGATCCACTTTCCTTGGCTCTCCACGCGGGCGTATGCCGCGCTGTTCGAGGTGATCCGGCAGGCGCGGTCCGGTCGCCTGCGGGGGCTGACCGTCATCTCCGCGTCCCTGCGCGCGGAGCTAAGTCTCCTCGTCGCCTCGGGCGGGGTGGACAAGCTCATCACCTCGTTCGCCGCGACCACCTATCCGGCGGTGCGCCCGAACTCGATCCTCGCGCAGGCGGTCAAGGACGGCTCGATGGTCGTCGAGGAGTGGTCGATCCTGGCCCTGATCCAGAGGGTACTCGCGGGGGCGCTCGGGTGGCCCTTCGTGCCGGCCGGAACGATGGACGGCACGGACCTGCCCGCAGGATTCGGGCCGGGCACCAGGAGCGTGGTGGATCCGTTCGACGGCACGGAGCGCTCGGTGATGCCGGCGCTGCGCCCGGACGTGTCGCTCATCCATTGCCCGGTCGCGGACTGGGACGGCAATGGGGTGATATTCCCGCCCTTCGCCGAGGACCTCCACACCGTCTATGCCGCCCGGAAGGGCGTGATACTCACGGCCGATCACGTCGTGTCCCCGGCGGAGCTGCGTCGGTGGGCGGGCCACGTGCGGGTGCCCGCGGCCCGGGTTCTCGGTGTCGCGCAGGTGCCCCTGGGTGCACACCCCGCCGCCTCGCCGGTACCGGTGCGGGTGGAGGGCACCTCCGGCTACGGCGAGGACTACGCCTTCCTCGCCGAACTGGGGCGTCTGCGAACCATGGAGGACGCGGAGTCCTTCAGCGAGCGGTGGATCGACCTGCCGAGCCGCGGGCGGTACCTCAGCCAGCTCGGCCGAGAGCGAATCGAACATCTGGTTGCCATGGATCTCGACGAGTCCTGGCGCATCGACGCACTCGATGACGAACCGAAGTCTGTCGAGGTCGGTGAGATGACCGTGAGCGAGCGTCTCGCCGTGTCCGGTGCCCGAGCGATGGAGGCGGTGGCGAAGGCGTCGGGGACTCGCACCGTTGTGGCCGGTGCCGGGCTGTCCCACCTCGCGGCCGCATTGGGACGGGCCACGCTCCTCGCGAACGCGCACGTCGTCGATTTGGTCTTCGAGAGCGGTGTCCTCGGCTACGTCCCCCGGCCGCACGACGCCACTCTCTCCAATACCCGTAATCTGCCGACCGCGCGGCACCTCAGCAGCACCCTCGAGGTG
The DNA here is from genome assembly GCF_011603105.1 of Rhodococcus sp. A14. Classification (NCBI taxonomy): domain Bacteria; kingdom Bacillati; phylum Actinomycetota; class Actinomycetes; order Mycobacteriales; family Nocardiaceae; genus Rhodococcus; species Rhodococcus sp. A14. The sequence goes on from NZ_JAAOQS010000098.1 coordinate 32,394, forward strand.
CTCGGCATGTTGCTCCCATCGACAGCGGAGACGACGATCGCGGTACTGTCGGCCGGGGTCATCGACAGCCACGGCAATGCCAACAGCAATCGCTCGCCCTCGGGCAACTTCCTGGTCGGCGGCGGAGGGAGCACCGACATCGCGGCGCAGGTGACCACGATCGCCGTTGTGGCGGCCGACCCGCGCAAGTTTGTCGAGACGGCACGGTTCATCAGCTACCGGGGCACCCACCTCGACGTCATCGCCACGGACATCGGCCACCTCCGGAAAAGAGATTGGGTGTACGTACTGTCCGCGTGGTTCTCCGACCTGGCCGACAACGCGGACGCGGCCCTGGCCCTCATCCGTACCGCAACCGGCTGGGACGTACAGCTCGCACCCGATGCCCATCCGATGGAAGCGCCGAGCGCGACGGAGTTGGAATACCTCCGGACGGTTGACCCGGACGGCAACCTCCTCGGCCGATCGACGAGGATGTCGCCCGCCGATACTCCACGGGATCCCCACGGCCATCTGGGTCTGCGCGTCGGCGGCCGAGGCGGCGATCGTGCGGGCACAGCGAGGGTGTAGGAGAACTCGGGAATGAACCGCGAGGACAACGAACTCCTCGAAGTCGCCGCCCAGTGGGCACCCTTCGGTGGGGCATCCGCCGGCGATGTCTTCGAGACCTTCGGCATGACTCTCGACAGGTATCACCGTCGGCTGCGGCAGATCCTTCGGGCGAGAGGGATCCACCCGCCGATCGACGGCACCGTTTTCACCGCCGCGCGTGAGATCGAGGGCCGGTCCCTCGGCGAACCCGCTTCCCCGGATCGAGGCGGCCGCGCTGACCGTGGCGGCGCACAACGGTATCGAGTACGGCTTGATGCAGGCGTACGCCGAAGGTTATGAACTTTCTGGCCGCGAACCCCGCATCACCGCGGTTGACAGCGTGATGAGCGTGACAGAAGGGCACCATGGTGCGATCTGGCTGCTCGAACTTCTGGTGGCTGCACTCCGGAGGACCCAGGTTTGAGCTCGATCTCCGGGTTTACTGAGGACTCGGGTGAGGGCCGCTGGACCATCGGAGAGGCCATCCCTCACGCGGTGCCGGTCCCCGTTTTCTCGGCCGCCCTGTTCGCGCGATTCTCATCCCGACAGCTGGATTCGCCTGGCAATTAAGGCGGTGTCGGCTCTACGCAAGCAGTTCGGTGGACATCAGGTTCGGATCACGGAGGCGGTGAAGTCGTGGTGAAGCTCGGGTATAAGGCGTCTGCGGAGCAGTTCGGTCCGCGGGAGTTGGTGGAGCTGGGTGTTCTGGCGGAGGTGCACGGGATGGATTCGGCGACGGTGTCGGATCATTTCCAGCCGTGGCGGCACGAGGGTGGTCATGCGCCGTTCTCGTTGGCGTGGATGACGGCGGTCGGGGAGCGGACGGAGCGGTTGCAGTTGGGGACGTCGGTGATGACGCCGACGTTCCGGTACAACCCGGCGGTGGTGGCGCAGGCGTTCGCGACGATGGGGTGTCTGTATCCGGGGCGGATCATGCTCGGGGTGGGTACCGGTGAGGC
>NZ_JAAOQS010000099.1:0-33764 GCF_011603105.1 Rhodococcus sp. A14
GGTGGTGCTTGCTTGCGATTGGCGGGCGAGGGCGAAGAGGTGGTCGCGTTCGGCGTCGTCGAGTTGCAGGGCGACGACCAGGGCGTCGAGGACGCTGTCGGAGGCGCCGGCGAGGTTGCCGCGTTCCATGCGGACGTAGTAGTCGACCGAGACACCGGCGAGCATGGCGACCTCTTCGCGGCGCAGGCCTTTGACACGGCGGTTGCCGCCGTACACGGGTAGTCCGCTCTGCTCCGGGGTGATGCGTGCGCGCCGGGTGCCGAGGAACTCGCGGATTTCGGTGCGCAGGTCGATCGAACTCATGAGTCCACGGTAGGCAGTGGCCGCCGGATGTGGGAGGTACTGGCAGTACCCGGAACGTCCGTGACTTCCCGGGCTGCCGGAATGGGGGTCAACTGGATGGCATGAAAGCGACGTACATGTTCGGCGCGGGCGATGTCCGCGTCATCGATGTTCCTGATCACACCATCCAGTCCTCGACCGACGCTCTGGTACGGAACGTGCGGGCCTGCGTATGTGGCAGCGACCTGCATCCCTATCACTCCATGGACGTCGATCCCGACGGCAGATCGATGGGCCACGAGTTCATCGGTGTCGTCGAAGCGATCGGTTCGGATGTGAGGACGTTGCGGGTCGGTGACTTCGTCATCGCACCGTTCGCGGTGTCGTGTGGCACGTGCGTGTTCTGCGCCGCGGGTCTGCAAACCTCGTGTGTGCGCGGCGGGTTCTGGAATGACACCTCGTTGGGCACGGCGGGTGGTCAGGCCGAGGCGGTCCGGGTGCCGCTGGCCGACGGCACGCTGGTGAAGGTGCCGGTGGGCGAGGATGCCGACGATGCGCTGCTCGACTCCTTGCTGACGTTGTCGGATGTGTACGGCACCGGCTGGCATGCTGCGGTCCGCGGCGGTGTCGGCGAGGGCAGTGTCGTGACGGTGATCGGTGACGGGGCGGTGGGATTGTTGGCGGTGCTGTCGGCCCGCCGGCTCGGTGCCGAGCAGATCGTGTTGATGGGGCGGCACCAGGTGCGCACCGATCTCGGCCGTGAGTTCGGTGCGACCGATGTGGTTGCCGAGCGCGGCGAGGAAGGGATCGCGAAGGTTCGTGAGCTGACCGGCGGACTGGGCAGCGCGGTCGTCCTCGAGGCGGTCGGTCACCGGCCCGCTTACGATCAGGCCGTTGGCGTCGTCCGCGCGAGCGGAGTGATCAGTCGCGTGGGTGTGCCCCAGTACGAGGACGCGCCCGTCGGGTTCGGGAGCCTGTTCGGGCCGAACATCACCCTGACCGGTGGTCCGGCGCCGGTGCGCGCCTACATCGAGCAGCTGCTTCCGGCAGTCCTGGACGGCACCGTCCAGCCGGGGAAGGTATTCGACCGGACCGTCGGCCTCGGTCAGACGCCGGAGGGCTACGCCGCGATGGATTCCCGCGACGCGCTCAAGGTCGCGGTCCGGCCGTGACCACAGCTTTTCCGGTCGCGCCACGGCCACCCCGACCGCGATACTGGGAATCATTCTGGCGAGCTATTTCATGGTGCTGCTGGACAACTCGGTGATTTTCACCGGGTTGCCGAGCATCCGATCCGGGCTCGAACTGTCACCGGCGGCGCTGTCGTGGGTTCAGGACGCTTACACTCTGGTCTTCGGTGGCCTGCTCCTGTTGGCCTCCCGCGCGGGGGACATCGTGGGGCGGCGCCGACTGTTCAGGATCGGTCTCGCGATTTTCGGTACCGCGTCCTTGCTCATCGGGCTCGCGCCGGCGGGATGGTGGATGATCGCCGCCCGCGCGGTGCAGGGAATCGGTGCTGCGATCGTCGCACCGACCTCGTTGGCGTTGATCACGACCTACTTCGACGGCGAGGCCCGCAACAAGGCCATTGCCTGGTACGCCGCAACGGCCGGAATCGGCGCCAGCCTCGGCCTTCTGGTCGGAGGTGCGCTCACCGAGTGGATATCCTGGCGAGCGGCGTTCCTGGTCAACGTCCCGATCGCGGTAGCCGTGATCGCCTGGTCGCGCACGGTGCTCGTGGAAACCCCACGTCGAACCGGACGGTTCGACGTAATCGGTGCTGTCGGTGCGACACTCGGTATGGGTGCCGTGATCTTCGGGATCATCGAATCCCCCGAGACCGGTTGGGGATCGGCACGGGTACAGATCGCTCTGGCACTCGGGGCTGTCCTGCTGATCGGATTGGTCGTTCACGAGGGCCGGGTGCAGCAGCCGATCCTGCCGCTACGGTTGTTCCGCAGTCGCGAACGCAGCGGCGTCTATACCGCTCGGCTGCTGTACCTCGGGGCGATGATCGGGTTCTTTTACTTCACCACCCAACTGCTCCAGGACGGGTTCGGCTTCTCCCCACTGCAAGCTGGACTCGGCTTCCTGCCGATGACCCTCGTCAACTTCGTCGTCGCGCTCATGGTTCCCCGGCTGAGCGCCCGGCTGTCGAACGAGACTCTCCTCGCTACCGGGACGGCGCTGACTCTGGCCGGCATGGCATGGCTGAGTCGCATCGACACACTCGATACGTATCTCGTGGACGTTGCACTCCCGATGATCCTGGTGGGCGCCGGGCAAGGCTTGGCGTTCGGGCCGCTGACGAACGCAGGAATCGCCGGTGTCGATTCGGCGGACGCCGGCGCGGCATCCGGACTGGTCAACACAGCGCACCAACTCGGAATGGCACTCGGGTTGGGCGTCCTCGTCGCACTCTCGGCAAACACAGGCAGCAACCTCGACGGACCGGCGGCGGTGACCGACCACGTCGGCACCGCGCTCACCGGCGGCACCGTACTGCTCGTCGTCGCGCTGGTCGTCGTCCTCACGGTGATCGTGCCCGCCGCACGGCACCGCGGTTCGGGTTCGGCTCTGCACCGACCCGCCGCATGAAATCCGCTGGTCGAACCAGGTACTGCCGGTACCTGGTTCGACAGGCACTCCCAGCGCGCGCTGACCGAACCTAAGGTTGAAACATGACCATCCCCCAATTGACCTTGAACAACGAAATCACGATGCCGGCAGTGGGTTTCGGTGTGTACCAGACGCCGCCCGATGACACCGTTGCAGCGGTCGAGGCGGCCTTGGAGGCCGGATACCGGCACATCGACACCGCCGCTGCTTATCAGAACGAACGCGAGGTGGGCGAAGCCATACGTCGTTCGGGCATCGATCGCTCGGACATCTTCGTCGAGACCAAGATCTGGATCACCGACTACGGCTACGACGCGACGCTGCACGCCTTCGACAAGAGCGCGCGCAAACTCGGAATCGATCAGATCGACCTGCTGATTCTGCACCAGGCACTGCCCGGCGAGTTCACCCTCACCGTCGAGGCCTACACAGCGCTCGAGACGCTGCTCGCGGACGGTCGCGTCCGCGCCATCGGTGTCAGCAATTTCATGTCCGACCACCTCACGAGACTGCGGGACGAAACATCAGTGGTGCCGGCGGTCAACCAAATCGAGGTACACCCGTACTTCCGTCAATCCGACGTGCTCGCCGCCAACGCCGAACACGGGATCCTGTCCCAGGCATGGTCCCCGATCGGTGGCATCACCTTCTACCGCGACGGCTCCCACGGCTCCACACTCGACGATCCCACCATCGGGAACATCGCAGCGGCACACGGCAAGACACCGGCGCAGACGATGCTGAGATGGCACCTGCAGCAGGGCCGCCAGGTGATCCCGAAATCGGTCACCCCGTCGCGTATCACCGAAAACTTCGACGTCTTCGACTTCGAGCTCACCGCCGATCAACTCGCCGCGATCGACGCTCTCGACACCGGTGTGCGCGGCGGCCCGGAACCTGAGGACATCACCCGTGAGACATTCGGCCTCGAAATCCCCGAAGCCTGAGGAGTACGGAGAGCGACCCCAGTCAGCGAATGGTAGTGGCGAAAGTGCGTTTTGCGCCCGCCGCCCGCACCGCGTGGCATTCGCACGCCCACGGTCAGACCCTGCACATCACCGAAGGAACTGCCTGGGTACAGTCCCACGGCGGACAGAAGGTCGAAGCACACGCCGGTCAAACCCTCTACTGCCCACCGAACGAACAACATTGGCACGGAGCAAGCACCGACTCGTTCATGAACACCTCGCCATGCTCGACAACGCCGACGACCCGGCCACCACCACGACCTGGCTCGAGCACGTCACCGACGACGAACACCTGACGGGGTAGTGTTCCCTCGCCACCCGCCGCACCTTATCGAGGCCACAGATTTTCCATGATGTGTGCGACGTCCTGTGCGTTCATCGGTGCCGCATCGAGTCTTTCCGCGCCGGGCCGCAATCCCGCGATCATGACCGCGAGGATTCTGCGCCACCCGGTGTCGGTGACGCCGCGTGTCGTCCCGACGACGCCGCGGAGGGACCAGAAGATCAGGTCCAGGTCGGCGTCGGTGGCGTCCTCGCGGATGCGGCCGTGCTGCTTGGCTTGCGTCAGCAACTCGAACAGGATGCGTCGATATTCATTCCTCAGAACTGTGGTCTGATCGTCGTTCCACATGCGAGACAGGCATCCGCGGTTCGACGCCAGGATGGCTCCGCTGCCGTAGAGCACCTGCTCCAGCCCCGCGCCCTCCGGCGCGGACGCGGCATCACGGGCCAGGGCGAGGAAGTCTTCGAGCACCTGGCGAACCAGTTCACTGATCAGCGCATCTTTGGTGGGGAACCGGCGGTAGAGGGTGCCGATGCCGACGCCGGCGACCCGGGCGATCTCGTCGACGCCCACATCCAGGCCGCGCGCACTGAACACGGTCGCTGCCGCATCGAGTAGTCGTTGCCGATTCTCCGCGGCGTCGCGGCGCAGCGACTTTTCGCTTCCCTGAACGCTCACATCGGACGTCATTCGGATTCGCCGCCCACCAGCGTGCCTCCCGCAACCATCGCGAGTTCCGGGTGTCGCAGCTCGGGCGACCCTTCGAGGTTCGTGGTCTTGTCCCGCTTCACTGCCGGGATGAACAGGGCCGCAACGGCGCCGAGGCCAACTGCCACGCCCAGCATGACGAAGCCGTTGGTGTAGCCGGATTCCTGCGGAACCCCCGCGGAGGACGCCCCGGCGGTGACGACGCTGGCCATGCACGCAGCGCCCAGCGAGCCCCCGATCGTGCGGATGTTGGCGTTCATACCGCTCGCGACACCGGTTTGTTCGGGTGGCACCGCGGCGACGACAACGTTCGACATCGCCGAGAAGGCCAGGCCGAAACCGATCCCGACCAATGACGTGGCGAGGTAGATGTCCATCTCGGTGTCATGCAGAAGAGCCACCACGAAGTAACCGATCGCACTCACGATCGACCCTGCGATCAGCAGGTTTTTCGAACCCAGTCGAGCTGCCAGGCGGCCTGAGGCGAGTCCGAGCAGGAACATTCCCACGCTCACGGGCAGCAGCATCAGACCCGACTCGGTGACCGACGAACCAAAGCCGTATCCGGCCGACGCGGGCGTCTGCAGAAATTGCGGCAGGAAGCCGAACGCGGCGTACATGCCGACCCCCATCAGCAGCGCCAACAGGTTGGCGGCCCAGACGCTGCGGATTCGCATCATCTTCATGTCGATCAGCGGGTTGGCGGATCGCGATTCAACCACTACCCACGTCACCAAGATGGCCGCGGCGGTCACCAGCAGTCCGATGACGATCGGAGAGCCCCAGCCCCAGGTCGGTGCCTGACTGACACCGAGCAACAACGCGACCAGCCACCCGGACAGCAACAGTGCGGTGAGCCAGTTGATCCTCCCGGCAGTTCGAACGGGAGACTCGGGGACCAGGATCTGCGCGGCCAACCCCGCCAGCACGACCATGGTCAGCGGAATCCAGAAGAGCCAGTGGTAACTCAGCACGGTCACGATAGGACCGGCAAGGACGATGCCGAGACCTGCGCCGACAGCGGTGAGCGCGGCGATGACGCCAACCGCTCCCACCACCTTCTCCTGCGGGAACTCGTCGCGGATGATCCCGAACGCCAAGGGCAGCACACCGCCGCCGATTCCCTGGATCACCCGCGCGGCGATCATCACCGGCAGCGACGTGGCGAGGGCTGCGAGCAGCGACCCCGCCGCCAGGGCGACGAGTGCAACGACGAACAGTCGCTTCTTGCCGTGCATGTCACCGAGGCGTCCCATGACCGGGGTGAAGATCGATGCCGACAGCAGGTAGGCAGTTAGCACCCACGTGACGTCGGCCTGTGTCGTGCCCAGCGCAGACTCGAGGGTGGGCAACACCGGCATCAACAGTGACTGCAGCAGGGCAAAGGCACCGACACCAATAGTGAGAACGGCAAATGTCAGCTGATAGTGCGTCCGCAGCGAAGCGGTTTTCATGAATACTCCCAACAAAGCGGAGCGTTCACTCCGCATGCGGAGAATCTATCATTCGAAGCGGAGGGTCAGCGCGACATCGCCTCCGTTGTTGCCGCGATGCTTATTCGCGGACCCGCGTCACGACTTCGTTCAGCGGTGCCCGCGCAGTGCGGTAGTTGTTGGCCGGGTGGTCGGTGTCGGCGAAGCCGAACGAGATGCCGACCAGGATCTTTCGATCCGCCGGGATGTCGAAGTGCTCGCGGATGAGGGGGGAATGGCTGGCGAGCGCGGCCTGGGGGATTGCTCCGAGCCCGAGGCTCCGTGCCGCGAGTAGGAACGTGCCCACGTACAGGCCGGTGTCGACAGCCCCGTATGTCCCGTGCACCGCGTCTGTGGTGATGATCGCGACGTGCGGCGCGCCGAAGAAGCGAAAGTTCTCGAATGCCTGGCGGGCGGACGCTTCGCGGTCGCCGCGCTCCACGCCGACGGCCTGATACAGCTGCCAACCGCTGGCGCGTCGCCGCTCACGGTAGACGCCGCGGTACTCGGCTGGGGCATCGAAGTCGAACTTGGGCTGGTTGTTTCGTGCGCTGTTCGTCATTGCCTCGCGGAAGCGTTCCGTGGCCTCCCCGCTGGTCACGATGACCTGCCATGGCTGCGTATTGCACCACGATGCCGATCGTTGCGCGATGGTGAGTAGGCGATCGATCGTTTCTTCGGGAACCGGACGGTCCTGGTAGGCGCGGCAACTCCATCGGGTGGCCAGAAGATGCTCCAGGACGGTGGCCTCGTCCGTCGGGGCGGTGGTGATATCGGCTGACGCGGTCATGTTCGCAACATAGCACATAATGTATAAAATTGATTCGACTCGATGCCGGGTTCTCGGTCATCGAGAAGTCATGGGTGGGACGGGCCGCGACGTGGTAGAGGAATCATTGAGGCAACTCGGAAGCTGGAGTGGCGATGCCGAGACCTCCCGGGCCACTGGGGATTCCAGAGGCCCGGGAGGACCGCATCGGGCTGGTCAGTTCCCTTCGCAGTGAGCCCCCAGGTTCTCCCGGAAAAACGGGGTAGCTTCCGCCACGGCGTGGTCGACGTACTTCGGCACGTCGTAGAAGTCCATGTGGGCGCCCCCCTCGACGACCACCAGCTTCTTTGGGCTGCGGACCCGGCCGTGCAGTTCGGTGGACATCCACAGTGAACCGGCTTCGCTGCCCGCGACGATCAGCAGCGGTGCGGTGAACAGGTCCTCGACCAGATGGAACGCGTCGAACGTGAAGATCCGCGAGATACTCTTGGCGAACAGCTGCTTGTTCTTCGCGTTCGGGTGCTGCGCCCGCGGCGTGAGGTAGTAGTCGTGCGCCTCGACCAGGTCGCGCGGGGTGTTTTCGTCCGGCTGCTCCGGAACGTACGGGATGTACGCCGGGTCCGCCCCTTGGGCCTCGGCGGTCCTTCGAGTGGCGAAACCTCGCGATGGGTGCTGCGCGCTTCCCGGACCATCATGGATCCCTCCTCGGCGCAGAATCCTATCCGGCGGGGTCGAGCGGGACGGCCGTTTCGGCGGCGGTGGGGCCAACGCTGTCGGTCCCCTATACCGAGACGCGAGTCCCAGTCACGCAAGCGGGTACCGCCATGACTATGCGCGTGGCCTTGAACATGCTGAATGGTACGACGTTCTTGCGGTTACCGAAGCGCAGCAAGCGCAGTGGTCATGGTGACCGCGACGAGGAGCAGTATGTAACTGATTGCGTGCACACGGTCGGGCAGACGGGGTGGGCGCCGCCTGAGCGTGACGATCACCGGGAGTGCGCCGAGGAGGAGCGCCAGGGCCGCGGCCAGGTCGACGGAGCCGACCAGGGCGGCCCCGGCAGGCGATCCGGGACCGTGGCCGATGAGAAAGATCAGGGCCGCCGGCAGGCTGATGGCGAGGGTCAGTGGGTTTGCGAGTGCGGTGGCGACACCCATCCCCAGTCCGGAGCGGCGCAGGAGAGGCACCGTCATGACACTGCCGCCGACGCCGAGAAATGCTGCGCTCGCGCCGATCGGTAACCCGAGCGAGGTCGGTATGGCGAACCGTCGCCGAGAGTCGGTGTTGTGCTGCGCCGTCGGTCGGAAGAAGCCCGGTCGTACCAGGACATCAACGATCGTCCCGACGAGATAGGTGACGAATCCCCACTGGATGATTGCGCCGGGTACGAGCCGGGCAAGCAACGCACCTACCACGCCTCCGAGACCGAGAAGTGCAAGCAGGCGACGAGAGTCACGCAAGTGACGCAGCACCGCGCCGGAGGTTGCGGACGTGGCGACGGCGGCATTCACCACCATCACCGCTGCGGATGTTGCGACTGCGACCCGGGCGGCCGAGTCGCCGAGCCCTGCTTCTGCCCACAGGACGACCGGGACGGTCACGAACCCGCCGCCGAAACCGAACAGGACGGTGGTCAACCCGGTCACGAGGCCGATGAGAACGAGAACGAACATATCCACTCGGTCCAGTTCACCGTATCGGTGTAGCGGCGACAATCGAATATCAGTCGATTTCTTTCGAGAATCAGCCGGTAGGTTGGGTGTCGTGAGAAATGTCCCGCTCGGCGACGTCGACCGTATCGAGCGGGACGTGCTCCCGATCGCGACCGACTATCCGGCCGGCGTCGTGCTGGACTGGCACGAACACCGTCGTGCGCAATTCCTGTACGGAGCTACAGGAACAATGGTTGTCGAGACAGACAACGGCACCTGGACGGTCCCCACCGCGCAGGGTGTCATGATTCCTCCCGCCACAGGGCATCGGGTGCGGATGCTCGGCGTGAGTACGAGCAGTCTCTACATCGAACCAGCTGCGGTGCCGTGGTGGCCCACGGTGTGCGTCGTGGTCGAAGTGTCATCGCTGCTCCGCGAATTGCTGCTCGTCGCCGCCGATCTACCCGCCGAGTACGACCGCGACGGTCGGGAGGGTGCCATCGCGGCACTGCTGCTGTTCGAGCTGGCAACTCTCAGGTCGCTGCCCCTGCACCTGACGCTGCCCACGTCGGCCGACCTGGTCGCGTTGTGCCGTTCCTATCTCGGCAAGCCGGAGGTCGGCGTGACGAATGCCGAGTGGGCAGGCCGAGTGGCGATGAGCGAACGCGCCTTCACCCGGCGATTCCTAGGCGAGGTGGGGATCAGTCCGGCGGCTTGGCGCCTACGGGCCCGGTTGCTGGCCGCCATCCCGATGCTGCGCTCGCAGCCGGTGACTCGGGTCGCCTCGACCCTCGGTTACGCATCTCCGGCAGCTTTCTCCTTCGCCTTCAGCCGCGAGTTCGGAATGCCGCCGTCCGTGTCGGGTCGCCGCGAAGACGGTTCCGCGAACCGCTGAGTGGCGGGGCCCCGGCGGAGAAAGCAGCCGACCGGCGACGATGGTTGTCACATACTGTCGAAGATGCGTTGTTCCGGTACGCCGGCGTTCTGTGCTGCGGTAACGGCGTCGAGGAGGTCGTCGGTGAGCTGCTCGAAGGTGGCCGATCGGACCCGTTCGGGTGGTCGGTCGCTCGGGTGGGTGGTCAGAAAGCTGTCCAGCATGGCGCAGGTGTCGCGTACGTGTTCGAGCGCCCGGCGCTGGTCGTTGTTCATCGACGGTCCGGGGTTGGCGTCTCGTGCGGCGCCCTGGGCGAGCGAGCGTGGTCGACCGCCCTCAGCAGGTCGTGCGTGAGTCGCTTGTAGGTGGTGAGCCATCGGTGGTCGACGGGTTCGTCGCGCAGATACGCCGTCAGGGCGGTGGTGTTGTCGCCGGTATCCAACCATCGGCGTAGGTCGGTGGTGCGATCCTGGACGTGCTGTAACAAAGTGTGTGGCGAAACGGGCATCGAGTCTCCTCCGGTGTGGACTTCCCTTCGGCGAGAATGAATTTGGCGTTGCTGTGTGTTTTCCGAGGTCATTGTTACCCATACCGGTGCCCGGTGCCAGGTGTTCGCCGGTCTACACCCTTGGCAGGTCACTGCGGAGACCCACCTGAATGCCTGTGATCGCCGGTGCGGGGTTCCGTGCGTAGGTCGTGCCTGCGCCCGGCTGCCGACATCGGAAAACCCGGTCAACCCGGTACCGCCGCGGGGGTCCCGGGCGGACAATCGAGGGGTACATCACGGCCATGACCGAGAAGGAGTGGAGCGGTGAACCGAACCGAGCTGCCACAGACACTGCGGCGATCGTCGAAGGAGGTGCAGGCGGCCTTCGCGACGGCCCATGAGATGGCCGTTCGGCGGTACGGCGAGGGCGAGGAGGCCCAGCGAGCGGCGTACGGGGAGCTCAAACAGAGTTACGAGCTCGTCACCGATCACTGGGTGCCCAAGCAGGACTGATTCTGTCGGTGCCGCACTGGTCGCCATCGCGGTCAGCAAAGGAACGAGTGCGACACGAGTCGACAACGTCGACCGGAAATGCCGCCTGTTCCCGCGCCGGGCTAGGACAATTCCCAGGATGAGCACTCCCGACGACTGGAACGCGAACATCATTGCCGAATTCCGGGCACACCAGGGCCGAGTGGGTGGCCCATTCGAGGGCGCCCCGGTGGTGCTGGTTCACCACCGGGGCCGTAAGACTGGGCGCGATCGCGTGAGCCCGATGATGTATCTACCCGATGAGCAAGGTCCGGACACTATCTACGTCTTCGCTTCCAAGGCCGGTGCCCCGACCAATCCCGACTGGTACTACAACCTCGTCACCGCAGGCAAGGCAGAGGTCGAACGGGGCACCGAGCAGTTCCCGGTGACTGTCGTCGAGGTGACCGGTGACGAACGGGATAGGATCTTCGCCGAGCAGGCGCGCCGGTATCCCGGCTTTGCGGAGTACGCGGAGAAGACCGCGGGCATCCGGACGATCCCTGTGCTGGCGCTGCGCCGCGGGTGACCTCCATCAGATCGGGGCACGTTGCTGTCGAGCGTGGTCAGTCGGGGCGTGATTCGTCGAGCAGTCGTTCGAGGTAGTTCAGGTCCTGGCGGAGCATGGCGATCGCTCGCGCCGGACCTTCCGGGGTCGCCGCTTGCGGGTCCTGGTGGACCAGCGAGCGTACTGCCATGTCCGCAAGTTGCGTAGCGATGACTCGGTCGTCGACTGCGTTTCCCGGCTGATGCCACCAGGCGATCCAGTTGAGCATGCCGATGACGGCCAAGGCCGCGGTTCGCGGGTCGACCGGTCGCATCTCGCCGGTGCGGATACCGTCTTCGACGACCTGGATGAATTCCTTCAGCACGTGTCGACGGCTCTGCTCGTAGTTGCGCGAGATGTCTTCGGGTAGTTCGGCTTCCGATCGGACGATCAACTGGAATCGATCTGGGGCCTGCGCCTGATGCAGTGCGATGGCGGTGGCCATCTCGCGGAGCTTTTCCGTCGGACCCAGATCGGTGCGCTCGTTGATGGTATGCAGCAATGCGGCCGGTGTCTCAGTGCTCTCGCTGACCAGGCGGGAGAGGAGCTCGTCCTTGTTGGCCACGTAGTGATAGAGCGCCGGCCGTGTCAGGCCGGTTGCGTCGGCGATGTCCTGCAGTGTGGTGCTCGCGAATCCTCGTTCGGCAAACAGTCGAGTGGCTTGCTCGATGATCTGCTTTTCCACCAGCTCACGGCGAGGGTTGCTGCGGATGCCCGCGCTTTCGGTCGCAGCCTGATCGGTGGAACGGGATTTGCCCCGGCCTCGGGGTCGGCGCTCGTTCGCGGCCTCCTCGCTTGTCATGTCCGAAGGATAACCGGCGCCGGTCACCGGTCGCGTACTCATGTCGAGACCCGCAACCCGGAAAGCGCCGGATCAGCGTCCGACGTCGCCGGATCACGGAAGAACGCGAGGTGCATCCGTACGCTGGCCAAACCTGCTGCGACATCTGCGCGGCAGGAAGTGGGGGCCTCGACGACGACGACTGCGTCCGTGTGGTGACCGAGACGTTCGGCGAAATCGAGCCTGCTGAGCAGCGATGAGCGGGTGGATGGGCCGGTGAGCCAGAGAGTTCGCGCGGTTGGTGCAGTCTCGACGAGTGCGGTGGCCTCCGGGCCCCACGCGGAGTCGAAGTCGATGTCGAGCACTGTGGTGGTGGTGGCATCGCGCAGGTCCGCCGGTGCGATCCGATGCTCGAATCGGCAGTCACCGTGGTCGAGGGGTTGCCCGATTGTCCAGTCCGTGATGTCCGTGTCGGGGATCGCGTCGGCAGGCACGTCCGCGTAGCTCGCCAGGCCCTTCCGCACGAGCGTGGGCGCGGTGTCGTGGAATCGGTTGAGGCTGACCTTTCCGGCGCGGGTCATGTAGGCGATGAGCAGCTGTTCGACCGGAAGTGCCATCCTCTGGGGGAAGGACTCCCACCAGAGTTCGCTGCGGTGCGCGATGCGCTGGAGGTATTCGACGGCGGGGCGGCGAGCCCGTTCGTAGTCCGCGAGCGCGTCGTCGATGTTCGGGGAGGCGGTGAGGGCGTGGTCGAGTGCGATGGCGTCTTCCATGGCGAGCTTGGTGCCTGAGCCGATGGAGTAGTGCGCGGTGTGGGCGGCGTCGCCGAGGAGTACGACGTTGCCGCTGTGCCAGTGCTCGCACGAAATGGTGCGAAAGCGCGTCCACCGGGTGCGGTTTCCGATCAGCCGGTGGTGTTGGAGGGTGTCGGCGAACGCGTCCTGCAGGTACTCGAGGGCGAACCCGTCGCTGTCGGTGGGGGCGGTCCGGTCGGTGGAGACATCGAATCCTGCCCGCCGCCATGTTTCCTCGTCGGTTTCGATGAGGAAGGTGCTGCGGTCCGCGGCGTACGGGTAGGCGTGCGCGACGAAGGTGCCGTGCTCGGTGGTGACCGGAACGAAGATGGCGCTGGGGAGCGCGAAGTCGGTTCCACACCACAGGTAGAGGCCGGCGCCGGTGTCAATGCGGGGCCCGAAGGTGTCGGACATCTGCGTGCGGGTTGCGCTGTTGATGCCGTCGGCGGCGATGATCAGGTCCGCATCGAGCTCTGGTGCTTCACGCCGTTCGCCGAAATGTATATGCACCCCGGCGTTCTGGGCTTGTTGCTGGAGGACGGCGAGCAAGGTGGTGCGTGCGATAGCGAGGAGATCACCGTGTGCCAGCCGGGCGATCTGATCGCCGACCTGCATCGACATTTCGTGGGCGTGCGCGGCCGCCACAATGGCTTCGAGCGATGCCGGGTCGGCTTCCCGCAGGTTCCGCTGGGTGCGAGACGCCAGGCCGACGCCGAAACCGAATGTCTGATCCGGGGGGCTCTGTTCGTAGACGGTCACCTCGGCATTCGGATGGCTGCGTTTGATCAGCCTTGCGGCATAGAGGCCGCCCGGTCCACCGCCCAGTACTGCTACTCGCTCGAGATTCATGACGAACTCCACTCTCTGTGACGTACATGTCAATTATTCTACGTATACGTCGAAAGGTCAACTTGGTTGTCTCCGTGAGGGGACAGGGAATCGGCCGCCGCGTTCACGGACTTCGGGGCATGCCCGGTCAGGCATGCCCCGAAGGTGTTGAGGTGCGGTGGAACTACCGATCTATGCACCCACGCGACGTGAGTCGGCCTCGTCGGCCACCTTCGCTGCGATCTCGGCGCGCAGTCGCTTCTTGTCGATCTTGTTCACGTTCGTGTGTGGCAAGGTCGTCACCCACTCGAGCCGTTCGGGCCACTTGAATTTGGCGACCCCGAGCTGCGCCAAGTGCTCCTGAATGTCGTGTAGCGGCAAAGCTTCTCCGTCAATCGACACCAGATATGCGCAGGTCTTCTCTCCCAGCCTGGGGTCGGGCATGGCGACCACCGCCGCGTGTGCGATATCGGGATGCTCGAGCAGAAGCAGTTCGACTTCTTCGGCGTTGATCTTCTCACCACCCCGGTTGATGAGATCCTTGATCCGACCCTCGATCGACAGATAACGTGCACCGTCGATCACCGTGATCGCGCCGAGGTCCCCGGTGCGGTAGAAACCGTCGGAGGTGAAGGCGTCCCGGTTGTGGTCCGGGGCGTCGAAATAACCGGGGAGCGTGTAGGGGCCTCGGCAGCACAGTTCTCCGACCGCCCCGTCGCCGAGTTCGTTCTCGGTGCCGGGTTCGAGGATGCGTATCTCGTCGTCGGACGAGATAGCCGTACCCACTGTTGTCAGTCGGGCTTCTGCGGGGGCGTCGAGTGGGGTCACCGTGAACAAGCCCTCGGCCATGCCGAACAACTGCCCGGCCCAGCGTCCGGTTCCGTCGTCGACGCGCTCGAACAGCTCGTGCGGAACCTTGGCGCCGGAGAGGATGACGCGTTCGAGCCAGGCTCCAGCCTGGTCGAAGTCCGGACTCAGCACGGCCTGGTAGTGGCCGTGCCCGATGAGGACCTCGGTTGCTTTCGTCCGCGCCATGAGCTGGAAGGCGGTCGGAGCATCAGCGGTGGCCAGGACCAGGCAGGCGCCGACCGAGTGCGCGGCGTGGAGCCCGCACGAGATGCCGGCGTTGTGGATGATCGGGATCAGATGTGCGACCCGGCTGTTCTCGTCCCATCCGAGTCGCTGTGCATACAGCAGCGCGTTGTTCCAGTATTCGGCGTGGATGCGTGGGATGACCTTGGGAACTCCGGTGGTGCCACCGGAGAGCTGGAACGCAACCACGTCGCAGGCGTCGGTGTGTGTTGCGACCTGCTCGACGATGCCGTGCGCTGTGTGGGGATCGATCTCGAGACCGAGATCTTCGAGGCGAGTCACGTCGTCCCGGTCGCTGGTCTCCGCATCGCCGACGGTGATGATGTGCCGCATGGTGGGATGGCCGTCGGCGTGTTCGCGGGCGAACTCGACGAGATCGAAGGTGGGCAGATTCGCCTCGACGAGGTGCGCGACGGCGCCGACCTTGCGACTGATGTGTCCGATCTCGTGCATGCGGTGCGCGGCCAGCGTCGCCACCGGGACCAGCCCGGCCTTGATGCAGCCGTACCACGCGAGGACTGTCTCCAGACGGTTGGTGAGCTGGAAGATGACGGGATCGAGTCGCTGGAGGCCGAGCCGGATCAGCCCGGCCGCGATCTGGTCCGTGCGACGATCGAGTTCTGCGAAGCTCATCTGCCCTTCGGCGGTGATCACGGCCGGTCGGTCCGGGAACCGGGTGGCGACCTGGTGTAGCCGCCGCCCGGTGGGATCGGTGCTCCACTCACCGCTGTCGCGGTAGCGGCGGGCGCGATCCTCGGGGAACGGAACGAGGCGCCCACCCCAGTCCGAGAATGTCACCTTTGTCCTCCTCTTCTGGTACTGATCGCAATTGTCCGGCACATCACCGCTCCGCCACCGCGGGCAGAAGCCGCGCCAGGTCGAGGGCGTGGTCGGGGTGATCAGCCGGCACGATGCCCGAGTAGATGGCGGTCCAGCAGCCGGGGCAGCACAGCTGCCGGAAAACCACCGGGGTGTCGACATACTCGGCGGGGTCGGAGGTCACCTGTGGGCCGGCGGTCGACGACGGGCCCTCGAACCGGGCGAGATCGAGCGTGGTGTTGTTCTTGTCGTCGCCGAGGAGACGTCCACACTGGGCGCAGGCGATCGCGCGGGTGTCTCCGACCGTGACCTCCGCCAGGTTGTCGTCGAGCCTGCGAGCTCCGGCCAGGTCGAGCACGGGCGCATCGGACCGAGTGGTCCCGGAGCGGTCTCGGCGCTCAGAGCGCATCTCGTCCCGCCGATCCGAAGTCCGGATATCATCGGCGTCTCCGTCGGAGAGGATGACGCCGTAGACGGTCTCGGCACCGTGTTCGGTGACCTTGCCTTCGCGGAAGTCGGCTGCCACGGCGGCCGGGTCGCGCAGCAGCGGATCGCCGTAGCCGCCGCCGCCCTGCCAGTGCATGTACAGAACCTCACCGGGTGCCACGTAGCTCTCCGCGTAGCAGGCGCCCAACTCGCGGCCACCGCCGAGATCGTCCAGCGCGTCGGGGATACGGCCGGCTGCGAACTGTTCGACGATGTCGGTGCCGCGGGCGAGGACCTCGACGCCGGTGTTGCCCGGGTATCCGCCCGCGAGACCGTTGTTCTGGGCGACGGCCTTGCCCGCCGACGCCAGCACCAGGCCCATCGGCAGGCTGGTGCCGTATGGGGTGATGGCGATGGAGGCACTGACACCGCCGCGCTGGCGTCCGGGTCCGCCGGAGTCGGGTTCCTCGCGGCGCCACAGGGTGAGCAGAGGGTAGAGGAATTCGGTCATCTCGGTGTCCGGGATGCGGCCCATCGGGATGCAGAAGAGGCCACCGGTGTCCATGCCATCGGCGGTGGGGCGTGCCCCGTAGCCGCCGGCCATCGGCTCCATCATGATGTTGAGGAACGGCACCGACTGTTCGGGTCGCTCGTCGAGTCCGGCGATCACCGCGGTATCCCACGTGCCGCAGCACGCGGCCTGCACGCTCTTGCCGAGATCGACCGACCGGTCGAGCATCTGCGACAGGCATTCGGCGATCAGGGTGCCAGTGAGCCACGCCGGTCCGATCGGGCCACGGCTCACCGCCGCCGGGAACGTCGCGTTGTTGATGGTGCCCTCCTCGGCGACCAGATCGAAGCAGCGCATCAATCCGCCTGCGGACCAGGGGATGTCGCCGGCGAGGATCGGCAGGATCGCGAGCATCACACCGCCTCGCATGCCGGCGTACGTGCAGTTGATGACGCCGGTCTGCGGGTCGGTGCCGGTGAAGTCGAAGGTGAGGTGATCGGCGGTCTTGGTCATGGCCACGGTGATCTTGTGGATTCCGCGGTCGCCGACTTGCGACTGGTCCTGGTAGCCGGTGGCCTTCCAGGTGCCGTCCGGCAGTGATGCGAGCTTGCCGCGCAGGCGCCCTTCGGCGTCGGCCATCATCCGCTTCATCACGGCCTTGACGGTGTCGGCACCGTACTGCTCGATCACCGCGAGCAGTCGGTTGCGGCCCACGGTGTTGGCGCCGATCTTCGCGCGCAGATCGAGTCCGACGAGCATCGGCACTCGCGAGCGCCGCACCCAGGCGTCGGCGACGTCACGCTGGAGTTCGTAGTCGCGGACGACCTTGATCGGTGGGGTGGGCAGGGACTCGGAGAACACGTCCTGGGCGGAGGGGTCGAACGAGCCGAGCCCGGATCCGCCCAGGTCGGGTTCGTGACAGATGGCGCTGGTCCACCCGAACAGCTTGCCCTCGTGGAAGATTGGCTGGTAGACCATCACGTCGCTCTGGTGCAGTCCACCGCCGACCCAGGGGTCGTTGCACAGGAACATGTCGCCCTCGGTGATACCCGGGTTGGTCGAGCGGTGCTGGAGGGTCCAGTAGATGGCGAGGTCGACGGCACCGACGAGCATGGTGTTGTACAGGCCGACCTGCACTTCCTGGCCGATTTCGTCACTGATGGCGAAGTCGAAGTCGTTGGCGTCGGTGACGATGGGGGAACCGGACATCCGCTTGAGTGCCTCACCCATCTCGTCGGTGACCGACCACAGCCGGTGCCGGATGACCTCGTAGGTCAACGGGTCGAGGTCGTCGATCTGCTCTTGGGTGACGGTATGGACTTCCAGTGCCGGGGGAAGTGATCGCGAGAGGGCGTCGGGGTCGATCGGTCGGCTCGAGAAGACTTCGGAGCCGGGAATCTGTGCGGTCATGAGTGGTGCTCCTACTGGGCGACGATGGTGAGATTGCCGAGGCGGTCGACGGTGCCGGTGGTGCCGTGGGGGACGACGACGGTGGTCGTGGGGACCTCGACGATGGCCGGGCCGGGCAGGACGTGTCCGGCGAGTAGCTTGCTGTAGTCGTAGACGTCGGTGTCGACGTAGCCGAGCTTGCCGTCGAGGCAGACCTTGCGGGTGCTGATCCTCGCGGCGGAGGCATCAGCGGAGTCCGCGGACTTCAGTTCCGGCAGGGTGGGGGAGAACGGCAGGATGCCGGTGGCGCGCACCCGGTAGGTGATCGCTTGGATGCCGGCCTCCCGGAATCCGCTGTCCTCTCCATAGAGTTCGGCGTACCGCTGCTCGAACAGATCCGACGCCCGCGCGATCTCGTCTGCGTCGAGGTTTCCGGCCGGAATCGGGGTGGCGACCTCGGCGAGCTGCATGCTGTAGCGCATGTCGATCTCACGCTCGATCTCGACGCGCGTGAAGGTCAAACCCTGCCGGTTCAGTTGTTCGAGCACCTGGTTCTCCAACTGGGTGAAGTTTCGATCGGCGCGGGTGGGATCGAGGGGCATGGCCGCCGGGTCGGACAATTCGGCGGCGAGGACGATGTTGGACGAGGCGAGACCGTATGCCGAGAACGCGGAGGCGACCTGGCCGAGCGGGACGATGACCTCACGGACGCCGACCTCGGCGGCGTAGGCCGCGCAGTGGGCGGGGCCGGACCCGCCGAAGGCGTAGAGGACGAAGTCACGCGGGTCATGTCCGGCCTCGACGACGGTCTTGCGCAACAGGTCGCCGGTCTGGGCGTTCTGGACTGCGTAGATGGCTGCGGCAGCGTCCTCGATCGACAGTCCGAGGGGTTCGGCGATTCGGGCGCGGATCGCCTCCCGCGCGAGGTTCTTGTCGAGCGGCTTGCGGCCGCCGAGCAGGCCCCGTTCGGGCAGGATCCCGAGCACCAGGTTGGCGTCGGCGTTGGTGGGTTCGGTGCCGCCCTGGCCGTAGCAGGCGGGCCCGGGGACGGCCTGGGCGCTGTGGGGGCCGATTTGCAGGTTGCCGCCGGCGTCGATCCAGGCGATGGCGCCGCCCCCGGATCCGATGGCGTGTACCTCGAGGGTGGGCACGTTGATCGGATGGTGGTTGATGATCGTGCTGGAGGAGCGGACGGGATCGCCGTCGACGACGAGGCCGACGAGGAAGGTGGTGCCGCCGACGTCGGTCGCGATGATATTGCGATGGCCGAGTTGCCCGCCGAGGGATACCGCCCCGACCACGCCACCGGTCAGCACCGATCCGACGGTGCTGATCGCGTTCTTCGGTGCCTCCGCGGCGGCGACCGCTCCGCCGTTGCTTTGCATCACCAGCAGCGGTCCGGCGAGGTTTCGCTCGCGCAGCTTCGATTCCAGTTCGCCGAGGTAGTCCCGGAGCCCGGGGCCGATCTGGGTGCTCATGATGGTGGTCGCGTTGCGGGCGAACTCGCGGATCCGGGGGCTCACCTCGCTCGACAGGGAGACGAACATCGTCGGGTCGATCTCGTGGACGAGTTCGCGAATGCGCTGTTCGTGCGCGGGATTGCGGAACGACCACAACAGTGAGACCGCGATCCCCGACACTCCCTCGGCGAGGAGCACACGGATGGACTCTCGGGCAGACTCCTCGTCGAGGGCGACGACGACATTGCCGTCACGGTCGAGTCGTTCGGTCACCTCCAGGGCGTGCTTCTTCGGGATGAGACCGTGAGATTTGCTCTGCCCCATGACATTTTGCAGCTGCTCCGGTGAGCTTCCCAGATACCGGCCCTCCACGTTCATGATGTAGATCGAGTCGCGGTGCCCCTTTGTGGTGAGGAAGCCGACTGGGGGCACGTTGCCCATGACGAGGGCATTGAGTGACGAGGTGGTGCCGTGCGCGATGTGGTGCGTGTCGGCCAGCATCTCCTCGACCGGGCATCCCAGTTGTTCGGCGAGTGCCTCGAGAACATCGATGACGCCGAGGGAGTAGTCGGGCGGGGTCGAGGGAGCCTTGGCGGCGAGAACAGTGCCGGCACTGTCGTCCAATACCGCGTCTGTGAACGTGCCACCGACGTCCACTCCGATTACATATGCCATTGCCGCTGTGCTCCTTCGTCCTGGGGGAATGCGACGGGGGGTGAGGTCATCCTCGAACACTCCTTACGTCAATGTCGAGTATTCGACGTGTCTGGTGACATGTCAAGTGTCGAATGTGAGTAGCGACACGAAAGTGAGTGGACTGAGACCAGTCGGTTCAGGTGTGCGGTGGGGCGATCTTCGAGCGGAGTGCAGACCGGTTGCGGGTGTCCTGTGCCGTCGACGAAGACGGTGACGTCCAACCGGAGAACCGGACCTCGTCGCGGAACGTGCGCGGACCAGGGGCCGCCGCCCACCCATCCCATGCGAATGCCCGCTCATGTGGTCATCGGATCATCCTTCCTCGCGCGCGTTCATGCTGGCGGCCGACGGTGTGTGCACGTTGTTCTGGCATCGAGATCGCGTCCGCCGTCCGGCGGGGCTTGACGAATCATCATTGGCGTCGAATACTCGTCAGGAACGTAAATCTACGTCAGCCGGGGTGGTGTTCTCGCAACCACCGCCCGGGCATTCCAGATCAGAAGGGCTACCTCATGGGCATTCACCGCATCGGGCTCGTCGTGCCGAGTTCGAATGTGACGGTCGAGACGGAAATGCCGACACTGCTCAACCGGCATGCGGACGAACAGTTCTCGTTCCACTCGAGCCGAATGCGGATGCAGGCCGTGTCGCCGGAACAGTTGCGAGCGATGAACGCTCAACGGGAGCGGTGCATCCTCGAACTCGGTGACGCGGGCGTCGACGCCATCCTCTATGCGTGCCTGGTCGCCCTGATGTCAGTGGGTCCCGGGGAGCACCAGCGCGTGGAAGGCCTGGTCGCCGAGCAACTGGCGGCCGGCGGTTCCGACGCGGTAGTCCGCTCCAGCGCGGGCGCCCTCGTCGAAGCACTCCACGCGATCGACGCGAAGCGAATCGTCCTGGTCACCCCCTACATGCGTCCCCTCGCCGAGCAGGTCGTCGCCTACATCGAGGCCGAAGGAATTCAGGTATCGGATTGGCGCGCCCTCGAGGTCGCCGACAACGCCGAGGTCGGCTGCATCCCCGGTGACCGGGTCATGGACGCCGCTCGATCACTCGACCGCACCGGAGCCGACGCGCTGGTGATCTCCGCGTGCGTCCAGATGCCCTCGCTCGACCTCGTCCAGGCCGCCGAAGACGAGTTCGAACTGCCGGTGCTCTCGGCCGCCACCGCCGGCGTCTACAGCCTGCTGCGAGCCCTCGGCCTTCCGGTCGACATCCCGGGAGCCGGTGGTCTCCTGCGTGCCGATGCTCCGGCCGCTGCCCTTCAGTAGCCCTGAATCCATTGGAGTTCAACATGTCCGAACAGAAACACACGGTCAAAGGCGTCGACCACGTCGCCTACCCCACATTCGACCCCGCCGCGACCGTCAAGTTCTACCGCGACGTTCTCGGGTTCCCCGTCGTGCACTCGATCTGCGCGGCCGGCTGGGGCCCGGAAAAGCACCCCGACTTCATCCACTTCTTCTTCGACATCGGCAACGACGACCGGCTCGCCTTCTTCTACTACTTCGGCCTCGAACCGTTCGACGGAGGCCCGCAGGGCGACTCGTACTCTCGCTTCACCGAGGACGTACCCATCTTCTTCATCCGCTCCCGCCACCTGGCCATCCACGTCGACAGTGAAGACGACCTGATGGAATACCGGCGGCGCCTCGATGGCAGCGAATGGCCCGTCGAGATGCAGATCCAGCACGAGACGATCGAGTCGATCTACACCCACGACCCCAACGGCTACATGATCGAAATCACCCGGGCGCTGCGCCCGGTCACCCCACAGGAGGACCTCGACGCCAACATCACCATCGACGCCCTCGTCGACGTCGTGTCCGGCCCCGAACCGAGCATGGCCGCACTACTCACCCGCAAGGCAGAGCTGATCGTCGAGCGCGCCGAGGCCTGGCAGCAGAAGCAGGACGAGAAAGAAATGGTGAGCAACCGATGACCACGCTGTTCGTCCTCGATGTCCCCGAGAACACTCCGATCGCCGCAGTCGCGGGACAAGACCCGGCCGTGATGATCGATCGCGTCGGACCGTACTACCGAATCGTCTCCGACGCCCCCATCGTGATCGACCGACGGGCGACCAAAGCCCGCCACGCGGTGTGGTACAGCAGCGTCGCCGGACTGCACCGGTCCCGAATCACCCAGTGGGACAAGGACGCCATGCGAATCGAGCCGCGATGACCGAACAAACTCAGCGGCTCGGCGCGGGACGGTACATCGACGCCGCCCGAGCCCCCGACACAACCGTCACTTCGGTGCACGAACTCACCACCGCGGACGGAGCGAAGATCTCCGGGGTCCTGCGCGTGGTCCCCGGAGCCCGCACCGTCGTCGCACTGATGCACCCGCGCCAGGACCTGGCCCACCACGTGCTGGTGCCCGAGTTGCTCGCGCGGGGGTACGCGGTGTGGACGCAGGGCACCCGATCGGTCAACAACGACATTTCCCTGGTGCACGAGCAGGCCCTGCTCGATGCTGGGGCCGGGCAGGTGTTCCTGCGGGAGAGGGGTTTCGAGCACGTCGTCACCCTGGGGCATTCCGGAGGAGGAACGCTGTTCGCGTTCTACCACCAGCAGGCCGGACTACCGGCGGGGGAGCGGCTGACCCGCACCCCCGCCGGCCGGCCCATCGACCTGGCGGGCGCGCAGATGCCGCTGCCCGATGCAGCAGTGTTCATGGCGCCGCACCCAGGGCAGGGTGCGCTGTTGCAGCGGTTGATCGACCCCTCGGTCGTCGACGAGGCCGACCCCCTGTCCGTTGATCCGCGGTTGAACCCGTTCGATCCCGCCAACGGATTCGCCGAACCGCCGCACAGCTCCTCGTACTCGCCCGAGTTCATCACCCGCTACCGGGCGGCGCAGCGTGAGCGCATTGCCCGCATCGACGCACTCGCCCGGCGACGCGTCGACGAAGCCGCCGACGCGCGTCGCCGCTACAAGAGCACTTCCGACCCGGCGGATCACCGCGCCGCGCTCGCACCCCGCGTCCTCACCGTGTACCGCACCGACGCGGATTTGCGGTTCACCGACCTGTCCCTGAGCCCGAACGAGCGGCCCTACGGGTCACTGTTCGGCCGAAGGCCGGACCTGACCAACTACGGACTCGTCGGCTTCGGACGCTTCGTCACCCCGGACGCCTGGCTGTCCACCTGGTCGGGACTGAGCAGCAACGCCGACTTCCTCCGCTGCGCCCCTGCTCTCACCGCGCCGTCCCTGTTCGTCGAACTCACTGGCGACCAGGCCTGTTTCCCTGAGGACGCCACATCCATGGTCGATGCCCTCGGATCGGCGGACAAGACCCACGTCCGCGTCGCCGGCACCCACTTCGGCGGCCCGATCCGCGATGGCGACCCCACCGGCGCCAGCCTGGCCGCCGCCGACATCGGTACCTGGTTGGCGGCCCGGTTCGCCTAGACATTCCCCAGCCCCCCGGTGGCCCCGCCTGGCCCACATTCAGCGGCGCAGGCGGGGCCACTCCCTCTCCGAGCGGAGACAACAAATGTCTGTTCGTATCCCTCCCTCAGCGCCCGTCGTCGGGCTCTGCCTCATGGCACTGGTCCTCGAGGGCTATGACCTTCTGATGTTCGGAACTGTGGTTCCGTCACTGCTGAGTTACGCCCCCTGGAATCTGGACGCAACCGACGTGGGAATGCTCGGCTCACTCGTCGGCGTCGGCATGCTGGTCGGCGCTCTGCTCGCCGCAGCCGTCGCCGACCGATGGGGCCGCCGCCGCACACTCCTTGCCGCCGTCCTTGTGTTCTCCGCCGCGATGGGCGTGTGTGCGATCGCGCCCACCCCCGCGGTCTTCGGAATCGGGCGGGTTGTCGTGGGTCTCGGTGCCGGCGTCCTCATGCCCACCGCGGCAGCGACGTTGATCGAGTTCGCCGCCCCGGGCGCCCGGGCCAGGTCGGTGGCGCTCGGGTTCGTCGGCACCAGCATCGGCGGGATACTTGCCGGGGTGCTCTCGCTGTGGCTCGTGCCCGAGTACGGGTTCCGGGCTATGTTCCTGGCCGGTATGGTGCCTGCACTCATGTTCCTGCCCGTGATGCTCCGGTACCTCCCGGAATCACCGGCCTATCTCGCCTCCCGGGGCCGGCACGACGCTGCCACAGCGATCGCTCACCGATATCACCTCGGCCTCCCCGCCGACCTCAACTCCATCTCCGGGCCGGACCCCGCTGCCACACCCGAACGCGGGCTGCGCGCACTCTTCGGCACCGAGCGCACCCTCGCGACATTGCTGTTCTGGGCGATGACCCTGGTCTGCCTTCTCGTGTTGTTCGGCGTCGCGACCTGGCTTCCCGCGCTCATGAAATCTGCCGGCTACCCGCTGGGAGCGGCCCTGTCCTTCCTGCTCGCCTTGAACGTCGGCGGTGCGGCAGGAGCACTCATCGGTGCCACGCTCGCCGACCGGTACGGCATCAAACCCGTCACAGTCGCCTTCTTCCTCAGCGCCGCACTGTCGCTGCTGGCCATAGCGACCGCCCCACCACTTGCGGTGATCTACCTGCTGGTGATGCTGGCCGGGCTCGGCACCACGGGCACCCAAATCCTGCTCAACACCTACATCGGTACCTATTACCCCGCATCCTGCCGGGCCACCGGACTCGGAATGGCACTGGGAGTCGGGCGGATCGGTGCCATGATCGGCCCCACGTACGGCGGACTCTTCGTTGCACTCGGCGCCGATACCACCTGGCAGCTGTTCGCCTTCGCGCTGCCAGCCGTCGTCGGAGCCGTCGTGACCCTCCTGGTACCGCGCCGCGCCACGGGCGATACGACCACCACCCTCACCCCTGCGGCCGAGCCCGCCGACCGGAAGGCTGTGTCATGACCATCGATTTCGCCGGACAGGTCGCCATCGTCACCGGGGCCGGCGGTGGACTCGGCCGCGCTCACGCCCTCGCCCTCGCGGCCCACGGCGCCCATGTCGTCGTCAACGACATCGGCGGATCCCCCGAGGTCAGCTCCGCCGATGACACTCCGGACACCCCCGCGGGCCGTGTCGTCGCCGAGATCACCGCCCGCGGCGGCTCGGCGATCGCCGACCACGCCGACGTCACCGACTACACGCAGGTCACTGCGATGATCGACCGCGCTCTCTCCGCCTGGGGACGAATCGACATCCTGATCAACAATGCCGGGATCCTGCGCGATGCCAGTTTCCGCAACGCTGGTCTCGACGACTTCCGCACGGTCCTGGACGTCCATGTGATGGGCGCCGTGAACTGCAGCAAGGCCGTGTGGCAACACATGATCACTCAGAACTACGGCCGAATCCTGATGACTACCTCCGCCTCCGGAATCTACGGCAATTTCGGGCAGGCCAACTACGCTGCAGCAAAATCCGCGCTGGTCGGGCTGATGAACGTGCTCGGCATCGAGGGCCGATCCAAGGGCATCCACGTCAATGCTCTGGCACCGCTCGCGACGACCCACATGACCGAATCGATCTTCGACGCCACGGCCGCCGAAATCTTGACCCCGGAGTCGATCACACCCGGCGCACTGTTCCTGGTGTCCACGGACGCGCCGACCAAGACGATCCTCGGCGCAGGCGGTGGAACATTCGCGGTCAGCCGCATGCTCGAATCCCAAGGCGTCTTCCTCCCCGCCGATGCCAGAACCCCCGACGATGTTGCCCGCCACTGGCCGCAGATCAGCGACTCGAGCGTGCAGTCGGGCACCGACAGCACCACCGCCCAGATTCAGCACTTCGTCGACTCCGCCACCCGAGCCGGCACAGTTGCCCGTTGACCCTGCGAGCCCGGCGTCACCAACTGTCACACCAACCATCACCGTGTGACTTCGTCCAGAAATGAGCACCACATGAGGGAAGCCGTCCTCGTCTCGACCGCACGCACGCCGATCGGCAAGGCGTATCGAGGCTCCTACAACAACTCCCAGCCCCAGCAGCTCGCCGCACACGCGATCGCCCACGCCGCGCAAAGAGCCGGAATCAACGGCGAGGAGATCGAGGACGTCGTCCTCGGTTGCGCCATGCAGGAGGGCTCGTCCGGAACCAACATCGCCCGCCAGGCCGCGTTGCGCGCCGGGCTCCCCACTTCTGTGCCGGGCATGACCATCGATCGGCAATGCTCCTCCGGGCTGATGGCCATCGCCACTGCCGCCAAGCAGATCGTCGGCGACGGCATGCAGATCGCGATCGGCGGCGGCGTCGAGTCGATCTCCCTGGTCCAGAACGAACACCAGAACCGATACCGCGCCACCGACCCCTGGCTGGTCGAGAACCTCCCGAGCACCTATCTGCCGATGCTGCACACGGCCGAAATCGTGGCCGAACGGTACAAGGTCAGCAGAGACCGTCAGGACGAGTTCGCGCTGCTGTCCCAGCAGCGAACCGCCGCAGCGCAGGCCGCGGGCCGCTTCGACGCCGAAATCGTTCCCCTCGACAGCCTCGAGACCACCGAGGATGGGAACGTACCCGTCCAGCTGGGCAGGGACGAAGGGAACCGTCCCTCCACCACTGCGGCCGGGCTCGCCGCACTGCGCCCGGTCCTTCTCGACGGTGAGGTGACGAACAGGTCGAGCGTGACGGCCGGCAACGCCTCCCAGCTCTCGGATGGTGCCTCGGCATCGGTTCTGATGGAGGCGAAGGAGGCCGAACGCCGCGGTCTCGAACCGCTCGGCGTGTACCGCGGCATGACCGTGGCCGGCTGCGGACCGGACGAGATGGGAATCGGACCGATCTTCGCGATCCCGAAACTACTCGAGCAGCACAACCTCGCTGTCGACGACATCGGTCTGTGGGAACTCAACGAAGCATTCGCCTCCCAAGCCGTCTACTGCCGCGATCATCTCGGCATCGACCCCGACCGATTCAATGTCAACGGCGGCGCAATCTCGATCGGTCATCCGTACGGGATGACCGGCGCCCGCCTGGTCGGCCACGCCCTCATCGAAGGTAAACGCCGAGGCGCTCGGTATGTCGTGATCTCGATGTGCGTCGGGGGCGGGATGGGCGCAGCCGGACTCTTCGAAGTCAACTGAAACCCGCCATCCGGCAGGGCTTTTGCCCTACGTGCGGGAAATGAGGCCGACGCCGAGTTCGAATGTCACGCCCGGCGGATCTTGCTCCTGCACCGTCACCCCGAAGCCGGGGTGACGGTGCAGGAGCCTTCTGGCAGCTAGGGCCTGTCAGGTCCACGGGAGGTCGACATAGTGGACGTCGGGCCCGGGGGTGGTCAGCGTGATTTCGGGAACTGCGCACCGCGGCGAGGTGCGCAGAAGAAATCGCACCGCTTCGGCCACGTCCGAGGGCGGCAGCATGGCACTGGGGTCCTTTTCCATCCACGAGGATCCGGGTGTCTCGACCAGTCCCGGGCAGATGGCGGTGACCTGGATGCCGAGACGGCTGAGTTCGCCGTGCGCCGACTGGCTCAGGGCGATCATCGCCGCTTTGGTCATCGAATAGGCGGCCACTCCTGCCCGCGGCAGCTTGCCGAAGATCGAGCTCACGTTGACGATCAACGCCTTACCGTGTTCGGCTCCCGCCACTTGCAGTGTCGGAATGCAGCTCTGCATCAGCAGGTAAGCGGACCGAAGGTTCAGATTCAAATGGAGGTCAAGCTTCGGCGTCGCCAAGTCGGCAATATTTCCGCTCAGGCCCAGGCCGGCATTGTTGATCAGGACATCGGTGCGGCCGTACTGCTGGACGTGCGAGGCCACGGCGGCCTCACAGTCGGCGCTATGGGCCAGATTTCCGGACACCGGCAGGACCTCGACGCCACGCCCGCGCAGGTGGGTCGCAGCCTCGGTGAGCTTGCTCTGGTCTCGCGCGACGATTGTCAGGTTGTAGCCCTCGTCTGCGAGCGCTTCGGCGATCGCCAGCCCGATTCCTGCGGATCCGCCAGTGACGATTGCGGCTCGTTGATTCCCGTTCATCGCATCCTGCTTTCTGCTCGTGTTCGTTGTGGCATGTGGTTGTTCGGGTGGCGTTCTGGTATCGCCCAGATGCCGAAATGCGACCTCGCGATAGTTGTGCGCGGCCGGTGCGGCTCCGCCGGCGAGATTGCACTGGCTGTGTGGGCACCGCGCGTCCGGGCGATGGATCCGAAAGGACGCGATTCCCGGGTGTGGCCCTTGACACAATCGTTTACGTCCTTGTTCAATATCTTACATCAATGTAGATGTACCGACCAAGGATGGCAGGGGCGATGACTCGCACAGAATTCGTAATCAGGGATGTAAGGGTCTTTGACGGAGAGAAGGTTGTCGAGCGCTCGACGGTCCACGTCAGGAGCGGGTTGATCGAGGCGGTCACTGCAGAGTTCGACTCGACTGACGAGATCGAGGTCGTCGACGGGCGGGGCAAGACTCTGCTTCCCGGACTGATCGACAGTCACACTCATGCGCAGCCGCCATCATTGAAAGACTCCCTATTGTTCGGCGTGACA
This sequence comes from Rhodococcus sp. A14, assembly GCF_011603105.1. NCBI lineage: Bacteria > Bacillati > Actinomycetota > Actinomycetes > Mycobacteriales > Nocardiaceae > Rhodococcus > Rhodococcus sp. A14. The sequence goes on from NZ_JAAOQS010000099.1 coordinate 28,408, forward strand.
ACGGAACTCGACATGTTCTCCTGCCCGGAATGGATGGACGGGCAGCGGCGTGACGCCGCGGAACGCAACGACCTCGCCGATGTGCGGTCCGCATCCATCGGCGCCACCGTGTTGGGTGGGCATCCGTCAATGATGATCGGAACTTACTTCGCTGAGCAGTATCCGGTGGTGAAATCCCTCGATGATGCCTCCGCGTTTGTCGCCGCACGTGTGGCGGAGGGCGCGGACTACATCAAACTTCTCATCGATGACGGTACTGCGCTCGGGCACGATGTCCCCACCCTCGGTGAGGACGTGGCGCGGGCCATCGCAAACGCGGCACATGACCACGGGAAGATGGCGGTTGCGCACGTCACTTCACTGGCCGGTGCGGAGCAGGCTCTTCGCGCCGGTGTCGATGGACTCGTGCACATGTTCTTCGATCGCCCGCCCACAGACGAGATCATTGCGAAGGCGCTCGATGCTGGAGTCTTCATCACGCCGACACTCAGCACGGTTGGTTCCCTCGCGAGTGACATCGATGGGACTCACCTCGCCAACGACGACAGAGCCCGTCCACTCATCCCGGCTTCGTGGCGGGAGAATCTGTGCCAATGCTGGCAGCTGGGCTCCCCGGGATCCATAGGCCATGCGATTGAAGCAACACGACGGATGCACGAAGCCGGAGTGGACATCTTGGCAGGCACTGATGCGGCAGGCATTGGTGTGGTCGGCACGGCGCACGGAGTGAGCATGCACGGCGAGCTCGAGCTTCTCGTCCGAGCAGGTCTGTCGCCAGTGCAGGCGCTGCGCGCGGCGACGTCATTGCCCGCCCGACGGTTCGGTCTCAGTGACCGAGGCCGAATCGCACCGGGTCTTCAGGCTGACCTACTTCTGGTCGAGGGTGATCCCACGGAGGAGATCACAGCTACTCTCTCGATCGCGGGTATTTGGCGGCGCGGAGACAAACTCTCCCGCGTCCCGCGAGACTCGGATAGGTCCTCGAAGATCGGCCAGCCGGCGGTCTGATCGCCTACGAATCGGTGTGCACGAGTGGGCGCCGCTCATTGCTATGGTAGGTAAACTCTCTCTGCGGGAGAGGGCTTCTCGAACTTCCCCACTCGCGTTCGCTCCTCGCGTTCTATCACCGGCAGCGCGCACGCGCGACGGGGGAGTGAGACACCATACGCTCGCCGCCGTGGATAAATGAGGACGGTCGTAGTCGAAAAGCTCGCCGGATACTCGCGCCGATACGGAGAGTCCGGTGCGCCGTCTCTCGATGTGCGTCGGCGGAGGGATGGGCGCAACCGGGCTCTTCGAGGTCGCTGTGTGTATGGCGTAGCGATTCGCGCCCGAGGCCGAGTGCCGTGGCTATCGCCAACAGGAAGGCCGGATGCGCCAGCTTCACGGGCCTCTTGGCCTGTCGGCAACCGCTGCAAACTATCCGCGGAATCGATGGCGGGGCTGCGCGCAAACGGGTAGACCTCCTCGGCCGGGCACGCCGAAATCCCTTAGAAGATAAGGTCACCGCAATCACAGCGCTATGCACAACCATTAACATCACTCCAAGGGGACTCTTGCCTGCTGCCTGCTGCCTGCTGCCTGCTGGCAGGGCCGCCGAGCCGGCGTTTGCCTTGTCGCCGCCGCAGAGCCACCCGGGACGATACGGGCACGGTATTACCAGGTGGCTCAGCGGTTGGCGATTGCCCTGTGCAGGTCTGGCCATCGCTCCGTGTACCGCGTCGCGCCCGACATGATCCGCTGGGCACCAGCCGCAGTGCGGTGTCAGGCCCTGGCGCAGTGAGACGTTCAAGTTCTCTACCGATCCGGAGCTGGTCGCGAAGGTCACGGGGCTGTGCACATCGCGTCACCGTCGTCAGGTGTGCGCCCACAGGAGGAGGTCCTCGGCCCGCCGGCAACCCACGTACGCGACGAGGCGAACGGGTCCGGTTCGCGGCGTTCACACACTCCAGGAGTGCGTTCGTCGTTCAGATAAACGTCTCTGATGAGATCGGCCGGGTACCCTCTGGGCCCGTCCCTGTCCTTCCTCCTGACCCGGAACCTCGGAGGCGCCGTCGGTGCCCTCGGCGGTGCCGTACTCGCTGACCGATACGGGATCAAACTGGCAGTCGTCTACTTGTTGGTGTTGCTCGCCGGAGTCGGCACGACCGGCACCCAGATCCTTCTCAGTACGTTCATCGGCGGTCACTACCCTGCGTGGAGCCGTGCCACAGGACTAGGTGTGGGCCGGATCGGGGCGATCGTCGGCCCCACCTACGGTGGCGTTCCCGTCGCGATCGGGACCGGAACCAACTGGAAACTGGCGGCTTTCGCGGCGCCGGCCGCCGTCGGTGCCATCCTGACCGTGCTCGTTCCGCAACGCACACCGATCCACCGATCCGCTCAGACCCGGCGTCCTTCCGCGGCCGCGGATGTCGATCGGAAAGCTGGTTCAGACTATCGGACCGGTCAGGAGTGGCGCAGATCACAGTTGGATATAGGATGTTCTGCGACATGACGAAGCTGCTCATCGCGATGACCGGGGCGCGAACGATGGGCACCTCCGGCAACCTGTTCCGCGCGAACAGTAAGGGGTCGCACAATGGCACGCCTGCAGTCGCTCAACGTCGGTATGCCGAAAGACGTGCCCTGGCAAGGCCGGACCGTCCACACGGGCATCTTCAAGTACCCCGTCGACGGTCCACGCATGGCCCGCACGCTCGACATCGACGGCGACGGTCAAGGCGACCTCGAGGGCCACGGCGGCGAAATTCGTGCCGTGCTCGTCTACCAGTGTCAGTCCTACGACTTCTGGCGGCGGCATCTCGATCGCGACGATCTCGAATATGGCCAATTCGGTGAGAACTTCACCGTTGACGGCCTACCCGACGACGAGGTGCACATCGGTGACCGTTATCGCATCGGCGACGCCGCGTTCGAGGTCACTCAGCCCCGCGTCACCTGTTATCGGGTCGGAATGCGCCTGGGTGAACCCGAGATGCCGGCGCTGCTCGTCGCCCACCATCGGCCCGGGTTCTACTTCCGGGTCATCACCGAAGGGCAGGTGCAGGCCGGCGACGAGATCGTCCGCACCCGGATCGGCCGGCACCGCATGAGCGTCGCCGCCGTCGACGCGCTGCTGTACCTACCCGACCGGGACATCGGCCAACTCCGCAAAGCAGTGGACATCCCCGCGCTCAGCCCCGGCTGGCAGCGATCGTTTCGTGATCTGCTCGACGCCGCAGAGCACCCGGCGCGCGCCGGCGAGCCGCCCGCCGGCGCCGAATCGAACGCCTGGGCCGGCTTCCGGCCGCTGCGCGTCTCACGGATCGTCGCCGAAAGCACAACCGTTGCTTCGATCTACCTGGCACCACACGACGATGCCCCGTTGACCCGGCCGAAACCCGGCCAGTACCTCACCCTCCGCGTCGCAGGCGCCGCCGACCCTCCACCGGTGCGCAACTATTCACTGTCCGCCACCCCGTCGGACAACGAGTACCGCATCAGCGTCAAACGCGAGACCCATGGCCTCGTCAGCACCTATCTCCACACGCGGTTGCGTGTCGGCGACACCGTCGACGTCGCCTCTCCGCGTGGCGATTTCGTCCTTCCCGAAGACCGCGACGACACCACGCCCGTGCTTCTGCTCTCGGCCGGCGTCGGGGTGACCCCCGTTCTGGCGATGCTGCATGCACTCGCCGCAGCCCACAGCAAGCGCGACATCTGGTGGCTGCACACCGCTCATTCGGCCGTCGAACACGCTTTCGCGGCCGAAGCGCACAAGTTGTTGGCCGGCCTCGACCGGGGGCATGAACACGTTTACTACACAGCCCCTGGCCCGGCAGCGGTCGTGGATCCGCCGGCCGTCTCCGGCCGCCTCGGCCGCGAAGCCCTCGGCGTCCTGGCCCTGCCTACCAACGCGACCGCCTACCTGTGCGGTCCCATCCCGTTCATGGCCGCCGTCCGCGAAGCACTCACGCGTGTTGGGGTGGGCTCCGACCGTATCCACACCGAGTTGTTCGGAGCACTCCCGGCCATCAACCCAGGACTGACCGACGCCGCCCACGCTCCGCCGCACCAGCCCCCTGGCCCCGCCGGCATGGGGCCGCGGATCACCTTCACCCGCAGCGGACTCACCGCGCCATGGAGCGACGGGTACAGCACCGTCCTCGATTTCGCCGAAGCCTGCGACGTTCCGACCCGCTGGTCGTGTCGCACCGGCGTGTGCCACACCTGCCAGACCCCGATCCACTCCGGGACCGTTCGATACCGACCGGACCCCCTGGAGCCACCGACGCCGGGCACGGCTCTCCTGTGCTGCTCGCAACCCGAAACCGACCTCGTTCTCGATCTCTGAAGAGCCACGGGGGCCCACCTGGCTACTCGCCCGCAGTCGTCAACTCGCGGATGGACACCCCTTCCGTGGATATGGACGCAGCATCAATCAGAGCTTGCCCCGGTCGACGCCTCGCAAGGTGGGGAAGTGCCGCACGCAAGCGCTCGGCGTGTTCGGCGTTCGCCACGTGCCAGTCCAGACGAATCATTTCGATGGCGGCGCCGTCATCGGTTCCCATGACGCGGCCGACGTTCACGCTCGCTGACACTGTGAGCGTGGCAGACTCGGCCAACGCGACCTCGCCGAGCAGCCGAAGCACTACCAGCGAGGCAGCGGCAAGACCGGCGAGCATGTGCTCGACCGGATTTGCGCCGGAATCGTGCCCGCCGTATCGCGGCGCTTCGTCGATCGTCAACTCGTGCCTGCGCGCGGTGACAGTCGTGCCATGACTCCCGAGCAGTGCGTGTACGACCAGGTGCTCACGTCGCGAAGTAGTCACCGGACCGCCTCGTAGAAGTCGGCGGCGGCGTGCCCACTCGTGTTCAGCGCGCCCGCCAGCCATTCGAGCGCATCCGCACCAACGGCGTGGACGTCGGGGCAATGAACTGTTCGTCACCGAGGTGGCGATGGCGGACGAGATCGCCGCAGCGGGCGATCTCGTGAAGGGCAAGCTGGGCAGCGTCCCCGTCGCCGTGATCCGAGGACTCCGGCCGAAGGACGACGGATCGAGAGCGCAGGACGTCATCCGGCCCGGGGCGGAGGACCTGTTCTGGCTCGGCACCGCCGAATCGGTCGAGCTGGGGCGGGCGGAGGCGTTGCTGCTGCGCCGCTCGGTCCGCCAGTTCTCGACCGACCCGGTCGACCCGGATGCGGTGCGGGCGTCGATCGCGGACGCCCTGACCGCGCCCGCACCGAACCACACCCGCCCGGTCCGGTTCGTGTGGGTCCGCACCCGCACCGTCCGAGACGCCCTGCTGACCCGGATGCGGGAGCAATGGCGCACCGACCTGACATCCGACGGGATGAGCGCGGACGCGGTGGC